>NZ_BAABIG010000004.1:0-55958 GCF_039542605.1 Streptomyces ziwulingensis | reverse complement strand
CTCCCCTCCCCTCCCCTCCCCTCCCCTCCCCTCCCCTCCCACTCCCCTTCGGAGGCCCCAGTGGACCCCGTACGCAGACACCGCGGGCGCCTGGCCCGCTTCTGGTCGGTCGCCGTCACCGCGGCGCTGGCCCTCACCGCCGTGGGCGCCGGCCAGGCGTCCGCCGCCGATGTCAACAACGTCCGCAACGCCGGTTTCGAGTCCGGCCTGGGCGACTGGACCTGTACCGCGGGCAGCGGCGCGACCGTCTCCTCCCCCGTGCACGGCGGCGCCGCCGCGCTGCGCGCCACGCCCGCCGGGCAGGACAACGCCCGGTGCGCCCAGACCGTCGCCGTGCGGCCCGACTCGACGTACACGCTGAGCGCCTGGGTGCGGGGCGGGTACGCCTATCTGGGCGCGACCGGGACCGGCACCGCGGACGTGTCCACCTGGACGCCCGACTCCTCCTCCTGGAAGCAGCTCTCGACGACCTTCCGGACCGGCGCGTCGACGACCTCGGTGACCGTGTACACGCACGGCTGGTACGGGCAGGCCGCCTATCTCGCCGACGACGTCTCGGTCCTCGGTCCGGACGGCGGCGGCGGCACCGGCCCGGAGCCGACCGTTCCGGCCACCCCGGCGGGGCTGAGCGCCTCCGGCACCACGTCCTCCTCGGTCTCGCTGACCTGGAACACGGTCGCCGGGGCCACCGGGTACACCGTCTACCGCGACGGCACCCGGGCGACGGCGGTGACGGGCACCTCGGCGACCGTGACCGGCCTGACGGCCGCCACGTCCTACTCCTTCCAGGTCGCGGCCACCAACGCGGCGGGCGAGTCGGCGAAGTCGGCGGCGGTGCCGGCCCGCACGGCGGAGCAGGGCGGCGGGGGCGGCGGCACCCTGCCCGAGCACGCCGTGACCGGCTACTGGCAGAACTTCGACAACGGGGCGACGGTCCAGAAGATCTCCGACGTCCCGGCCGCGTACGACATCATCGCGGTGGCCTTCGCGGACGCCACGACGACGCCGGGCGCCGTCACCTTCAACCTGGACTCGGCCGGGCTCGGCGGCTACACCGTCGACCAGTTCAAGGCGGACGTGAAGGCCAAGCAGGCGGCCGGCAAGAAGGTCATCATCTCGGTGGGCGGCGAGAAGGGCACCGTCTCGGTCAACGACACCGCCTCCGCCACCAACTTCGCGAACTCCGTCCACGCGGTGATGCAGACGTACGGCTTCGACGGTGTCGACATCGACCTGGAGAACGGCCTCAACCCGACGTACATGACGCAGGCCCTGCGCGCGCTCTCGGCCAAGGCCGGACCGTCGATGATCCTCACCATGGCGCCGCAGACGATCGACATGCAGTCGACCTCGGGCGGCTACTTCCAGACGGCGCTGAACGTGAAGGACATCCTCACGGTCGTCAACATGCAGTACTACAACAGCGGTTCGATGCTGGGCTGCGACGGCAAGGTGTACAGCCAGGGCACGGTGGACTTCCTGACCGCGCTGGCCTGCATCCAGCTCCAGAACGGCCTCGCCCCCTCCCAGGTCGGCCTCGGCGTACCGGCCTCCACCCGGGGCGCGGGCAGCGGTTACGTGGCCCCGTCCGTGGTGAACGCCGCCCTGGACTGCCTGACCAGGCTCACCAACTGCGGCAGCTTCAAGCCCGCCACGGCCTACCCCGGCCTGCGGGGCGCGATGACCTGGTCCACCAACTGGGACGCCACGGCCGGCAACGCCTGGTCGAACGCGGTGGGGCCGCACGTGCACGGGCTCTGACACTCCGCCGCCCGGGAGGGCCGCGGGTCTGCCCCCGCGGCCCTGGGACCAAGATCGTCCGTCGGGTAGACGTGAGGTGACGGGTTCGATCTTGAGTGCCGGAGGAAAAGCAATGGGCCTGGCCCGCGACGAAAGCACCACCACGGGGGTCAGGCAGGCACCTCAGCGGCCGCGCCCGGCCTCCCTGTCCGCCGGGACGGCCGTGCAGCGCATGCTCGCCTCGCAGAGCCAGGCCGGGAACCAGGCGGTCGTCGAGATGCTGCGGCGGGCCGGGCACCCGGGTACGCCGGACCAGCACCGGCACGGTCACGGCTGCGGGCACCCGGCGCGGGAAGCCCCGGTCCAGCGCTCGCTGGACGGCGCCACCGTCGCGCGCGCCGAGGAGGAGCACGACCACGGCCACGACCACGTACAGGACAGCAGCCCGGCGGGGCAGAGCGCCCTGCTGGCCGCCGCCATGAACTCGCCGAGCGAGTCGTTGCCCTCGTCGGTCGTGGCGAAGGCCGGGGCGTTCTACCAGAACGACCGGCTCGCCTCCACCCGGGTCCACCGGGACGCGGTGGCCCAGCGTGCCACGGCGGCGATGGGCGCCCAGGCCATGACCGTCGGCCACCACATCTTCCTCTCCGCGCCCACGGGTGACGACAGGCTGATCGGCCACGAACTCAGCCACGTCGACAAGAACCTGAAGGGACTGCCGGAGACGGGCCGCAGCAACGGCGCCGGAGTCTCCGTCACCGACCCGAAGCAGGACTCGGAACGGGCCGCCGAGCGGGACGGCGACGCCTACGCCGCGGGGAGGGCGACCGCCCCGTCCGCCGTCGCCCAGCGCAGCGCGGCGAGCGCCGCGCACCAGCCCGTCCAGCGGATGCCGGGCGAGGGGGAACAGGCCGGGCGGCAGGTCGCTCTCCAGGACACGCCTCCGGGACTCAGCGCCGAGGACGGCATCGCGGCACTGCCCGAGAACAGCGAACAGGAAGTCATCCTGCAGCGCGGTGTGACACCCACACAGAAGAAATACCTTGTGCGAGAGGTGATCCGCGGCTCTTTCGTCGACCTCGCGCACATGCTCCAGGCGCCCGCCGAGAACGCCACGAAACCCGACCCCGAGCACGTCAAGCAGTACGTGAACTCGAATCGCAACGAGGACACCGCGAAACTGATCGAGTTCTCCACGGACTCCGCCATAGCGCGGCTGTTCGCGCAGGAGTCCCGGATCGGATACGCGGTCACCATCCGGATCAAGCGGAAGTACCTCGCGAAGGGCGCCACCGGTGCCGAAAACGGCTGGATCGCACAGCAGGGCGCTCCCTACGAGATCGTCGCGGTGGAGAAACGGGATTCGGTCAGCGGCGGCGAGTGGACGCCGATGGACGAGGGAATGCTCCGCGCCGCGGCCCGTAACGAGGAAATGGCCAAGTACGTGTTGCACATCGAAACGATCACGGCCGCGGAGTACCTGAAGCAGTTCGAAGGGCCGAAGAAGCTTGAGGAGACCAGGAAGTACCTGGCGTACCAGAAAGAGGTGTACGCCAAGGACTGAGCGACCGGCGCCCAAGGGCCGTCCCGCGATTCCTGGCGGGACAGCCCTCAGAAGAACTCCGACCAGGGCTGGTCCTGGATCTGCTTCAGGCACAGCACCAGGAAGAGCAGGCCGGCGACGAGGAGCATGGCGTTGCTCAGCCATCCGTTGCGCCACTCGCGCGGGGTGCGGGCGGTGTTGAGGAGCCAGATCAGGGTCAGGGCGAGGAAGGGCATGAAGGCCGCGCCCAGGACGCCGTAGAGGATGATCAGGCGGAAGGGCTGGCCCTGGAAGAGCAGGACGATGGGCGGGAAGGTCAGCCAGAGCAGGTAGCCGCGGAACGCCCAGGAGCGTTCCCGCTCGCCGGAGGCGACCTTCTCGCCGGTCGCCTCCGGCCGCTCCCGGTCCCGCAGCCGGTGCACGAAGTCGGCGAACATCAGGCTGACGCCGTGCCAGACGCCGATCAGGGAGGTGAACGAGGTGGCGAAGAAGCCGATCAGGAAGAACTTGGCGTTGGCCGTGCCGTACTCGTCGGCCAGGATGTCGCTGAGCTGGATCAGCCCCTTGTCGCCGCTGGCGATCGCGATGCCGGCCGAGTGCAGCAGTTCGGCGCCGACGAAGAGCATGGCGATGACGAAGATGCCGGTGGTGGCGTAGGCGACGCGGTTGTCCAGCCGCATGATCTTCATCCAGCTCGTGTCGGTCCAGCCCTTGGCGTTGACCCAGTAGCCGTAGGCGGCCAGCGTGATGGTGCCGCCGACGCCGCCGATCAGGCCGAGGGTGTTGAGGACGGAGTCCTTCTCGTCGGGCAGGACGGGGAGCAGGCCCGCGAAGGCGTCGGCGAGGTTCGGGGTGACCCGGATCGCCAGGTACACCGTGACCACGAACATGACGCCCACCAGGACCGTCATGACCTTCTCGAAGACCGCGTACTTGTTGAACCAGACGAAGGCCAGGCCGACCAGGCCGCAGGCCACGCCCCACCACTTGAGGTCCATCACGTCCGGGAAGAGCGCCTGCAGCGGCAGGGCGCTGGAGGACATCGCCGCCGCGCCGTAGACGAAGCCCCAGACCACGGTGTAGACGGCGAAGAACCACGTGGTCCAGGGGCCGAGGCTCGCCCAGCCGTCGAAGAGCGTGCGGCCGGTGGCCAGGTGCCAGCGGCCGCACGCCTCGGCCAGCGAGATCTTCACCAGACAGCCGAGGACGGCCGCCCACAGCAGGGTGTAGCCGAAGTTGCTGCCCGCGATCAGCGTGGCGACCAGGTCGCCGGCGCCGACCCCGGTCGCCGCGACGACGATGCCGGGGCCGATGTGCCGCCAACTGGACTTGCGCGGCGCCGCAGCCGTGGCGCTCGCCGCGCCGGGGTCACTGGTGTTGCCCGTGGTGTCCGCCATGCAGGTCAAGAAAGCCCAAAGCCGCCGGGGCGGCAAGGGGGCGTGCGCGGATCTTCACGCCATGCGGCTACTCGGACCGGTTCTTGTCCTTCTCCAACTCGTCTTCGGTGACGGCGTCTTCGGTCTCCCGGGTCTCCCCGGCGCCTTCGTCCTCCGCGCGCTCCTCCGGCTTCTCCTCGTCGTCGAAGTAGGTGTCCAGGACCGCGTCCAGCGCGGCGTCCCACTCCGCGAACCGGCCGCGCGCGGACGCCTCGATCTCGACGTAGTACCAGCGTCGGTCCGGGGTGTGCACGGTGACGGTGAACCGCTTGCCGAAGCGGGACGTCTCGGTCTCCACCGCCCCGATCTCGTCCCAGCGGAACTCGCACTCCTGGTCGTCGAGGGCGAGCCGGACGCCCCGGTGGTCGGCGACCACCTTGGCGCGCCGGTCGGACGCCTCGAAGACGGGACCGTCGGGGTCCTCCTCCCCCGACTCCCCCGACTCCCCCGGCTCACCCGGTTCTCCGGGCTCCTCGGGGTCCTGGGGTTTCCGGGCGGCGGACGCGACGGCCCCGTCCGCCCGCACGGCGTCGGGGGCGTCACCGTCCTCGGGGGCCGTCGACGGCGCCGCGTCCGCCGGTTCGGCGTCCGCGGGCCGGCCGGACGCGGGCGACGTGAGCCCGGGGACGAAGGCCGGGTCGAACCCGGCGCCCTCCAGGGGCTGGCTGCTCGATCCTATGCGCTGCTCCACAGCGGAGCAGTATGGTCGACAAACCTGTGCCGCACACAGCCGGACCCACAACGGTGTGCGAAGAGTTATACGGAACGGCCCGGCGCCGCGCGCGGACCGGCCGGCGTCAGACGAAGAGGCTCAGCACGGCGGCGACCGCGAAGCCGGCCAGCGACAGCACGCTCTCCAGCACGGTCCACGTCTTCAGCGTGTCCCGCTCGCTGATCCCGAAGTACTTGGCCACCATCCAGAAGCCGCCGTCGTTGACGTGCGAGGCGAAGATGGAGCCGGCCGAGATCGCCATGATGACGAGGGCGACGAACGCCTGCGAGTGGTCGCCCTCGGCGAGCAGCGGGGCGACGATGCCGGCCGTGGTCACGATCGCGACGGTCGCGGAGCCCTGGGCGACCCGCAGCACCAGCGAGATCAGGTAGGCGAGCACGATGATCGGCAGGCCGACGCCGTTGAAGGTGTCGGAGAGCGCCTGGGCGACGCCGCTGCCCTTGAGGACGGCGCCGAAGACGCCGCCCGCGCCGACCACCAGCAGGATGTTGCCGACCGGCTTCAGCGAGGAGGTGGAGACGGTCTCCAGGGACTTGCGGGACCAGCCGCGCCGGACGCCGAGGAGGTAGTAGGCGAGGAGCAGGGCGAGGGTGAGGGCGACGAACGGGCTGCCGAAGAACTCGATCACCGAGCGGGTGGTGGAGGGGTCCAGGGCGATGGAGGAGAAGGTCGCGGCGAGGATGAGGACCAGCGGGGTGCCGATGATGCCGAGGACCGTGCCCAGCGGCACCGGGCTCTCCTTCGGCTGGACGCCGGCCGCGCGCTGCTCGGCGAGGACGGCCTCCTTGGCCTCCTCGGCGGCCTCGACCATGTCCTGCGGCACGGCGACGAACAGGCGGCGGCCGATCCAGGCGGCGTAGGCCCAGGCGGCGAGGACGGCGGGGACGCCGCAGACGATGCCCATCAGGATGACCCAGCCGAGTTCCACGTGCAGCAGTCCGGCGGCGGCGACCGGGCCGGGGTGCGGCGGCAGGAAGGCGTGGGTCATGGAGAGGCCGGCCAGCAGGGGCAGGCAGTACAGCAGGATCGACTTGCCGGAGCGCTTGGCGGCGGCGTACACGATCGGCGCGAGGACGAAGATGCCGACGTCGAAGAAGACCGGGATGCCGAAGATCAGGCCGGTCAGGCCCATGGCGAGCGGGGCGCGCCTCTCGCCGAACAGGGAGAGCAGCCGGGAGGCGAGCACCTGGGCGCCGCCGCTGACTTCGAGGATCGCGCCGAGCATGGTGCCCAGGCCGATGATGATCGCGACATGGCCGAGGATGCCGCCCATGCCGGACTCGATGGTGGAGACGGCGTCGGACTTCTGGACGGTGCCGAAGAGTTCGGTGACCGACAGGCCGGCCAGCAGGCCGACGGTTATGGAGACGGCGAGCAGCGCGACGAACGGCTGCAGCCGGACCTTGATGATCAGGAAGAGCAGGAGTGCGATGCCGAGCGCGGCGACGGTCAGCAGACCCGCCGTGCCGTCGATCAGGAGGAGCAGGCCACCGGTGTGCGGTGGGGTCTCGGCGGGGGCGGCGGCGAACTGGAGGGACGGGAGGGACATGCGGTGGTCCTCTGCTTGAACACATGCTGCTTTCGGGCAGGGCGGGGCGCGGCACGGCGCCCGGGGGGGGGTGGGCGCCGTGCCGCGGCCTGTGGGGGGATACGGCGTGCGGGTGAGGTGCGGGGCCGTCAGCCGAGGACGGCGAGGGCGTCGATCTCGATGAGGAGTCCGGCGGGCAGACCGACGTAGACGGTGGTGCGCGCGGCGGGCGGCTCGGTGAGGCCCTGCTCCTCGAAGTACGCGTTGTAGAGCGCGTTCATCTCGGCGAAGTGGTCCACGTCGGTGAGGTAGACGCGGATCATCATCACGTCGTCCCAGGAGGCGCCGCCCTCTTCGAGGATGGCCTTGACGTTGGCGAGGGTCTGGAGGGTCTGCTCGCGCAGGGTGGGGCCGGCCGGGGTCGGGGCCTTGCCCTCCTCGTGCGGGAGGAAGCCGACCTGGCCGGCGACCTGGAGGATGTTGCCCTTCTTCACGCCGTGGCTGAACTTCGCCGGCGGGACGGTGTGGGTGGCGGGGACGAGGGCGGTCTTGTCACTCATGAACGTTCCTTGTCGGGCTGGTGCGCGGGGGGCTGCGCGGAGGGCGGTACGGGGCTGTGCGCGGGGGCCGGTACGGGGCTCTGCACGGGGGTCCGGCCGGAGTACTCGCCGCTGATGGCGTCCGCCGTGCGGCGTACCAGCGGGAGCAGGGTGAGGAGTTCGTCGGCGGTGACGACGACGTTCGGCGCGGAGACCGACATCGCGGCGACCACCCGGCCGCCGGCGTCCCGGACGGGCGCGGCGACGCAGTTGATGGACTCCTCGTGGCCGCCGAGGTCGGTGGCCCAGCCCTGTTCGCGCACCTTGGCCAGCTCCTTGAGGAAGGCGTCGGCGCCGGGTGTCGAACGGGCTGTGTACAGGGGGTAGTCGAGCTTCTCGGCGACGGCGCGCCGCTCGCTCTCGGGGAGGTCGGCGAGGAGCAGCTTGGCCACGGCAGCGACGGTGATGGCGACGGGTTTGCCGATCCGGGAGTACATGCGGACCGGGTAGCGGCTCTCCACCTTGTCGATGTAGAGGACCTCGTCGTCCTCGTGGACCGCGAGGTGCACGGTGTGGCCGCAGGTCTCGTTGAGGCGGACGAGGTGGGGGTGGGCGATCTCGCGGACGTCCAGGTTCTCCATCGCCTCCTGGGCGAGGGCGATCAGCCGGGCGCCGAGGCGGTAGTGCTGGTCGGACTGGCGGTAGACGAAGCCGTGTTCGTGCAGGGTGCGCAGCAGGCGCAGGGCCGTGGACTTGTGCACGCCGAGGTGGTCGGCGACCCGGCCGAGGTCGGCGGGGCCCTCGGCGAGCAGCGGCAGGATGCTGAGCGCGCGGTCGACGGTCTGGCTCATGGGGTGCGTACCTCTTCCTCGGCCCGCTCCCTGTCCGTGTCCGTGCCGGTGCCGGTGGTCCAGCCGGGGCCGAGTCGCAGTCTCCCCCACGCCTCGTCGTCCAGGGCGGCCAGCCGGTCGGCGTGGTGCCGGGCGGGGGGCGCGGCGAGGTCGCCGGGGACGGTGAGGACGGCGGCGGCCATCAGGTGGCCGTGGCGCAGCCGGTCGCGCGGCGGCAGGTGCCGCAGGGTGGCGGAGAGGAACCCGGCGGCGAAGGCGTCGCCGGCGCCGACGGCGGCGACGACGTCGACGTGGAGGGAGGGCACGAAGGTGGCGTCGTTCCGGTGGAAGGCGGTGGCTCCGGTGGCGCCCTGTTTGACGACGAGCACCTCGGGTTCGGGCAGCGCGGCGCGGACGGCCTCGGGGCTGCCCAGCCCCCATGCCTCGTCGTCGCCGACGAAGACGATGTCCGCGCCGCGGGCCAGCTCCAGCAGCACCTCGGGGCCCGCCCCGGCGCCGCGCCACAGCCCCGGCCGGTAGTTGACGTCGAAGGAGAGCAGCGGCCGCCCGGGCCGGCGCGCGGTCAGCTCGCGCATCAGCGCCAGGCAGCCGGCGGAGAGCGCGGGGGTGATGCCGGACAGGTGCAGGACGCGGCCGGAGCGGAGCGCGGCCCGGTCGACCGTGTCGGGTGACATCGCGGACGCCGCCGAGCCGGCCCGGTAGTACGCCACCTCGTGCGCGTCGGTGGCCCGGTCCCCGGCGGTGCGGAAGTACACCCCGGTCGGGCGGTCCGGATCGCGGCGTACGGCGGTGACGTCGACGCCGTAGGAGCCGATCGCCTCGGTGAGGTGGTCGCCGAAGCCGTCGGCGCCGACCCGGCCGACCCAGCGGACGGAGTGCCCGGCGGCGGCGAGGACGCAGGCGACGTTGGACTCGGCGCCGCCGATGGCCCGGTCGAAGGAGGGGACGTCGGCGAGACGGCCGGGGCGGGAGGGCAGGAAGGTGACCATGGACTCGCCGAGCGTGACGACGTCCACGCGGGCCGCGGCATCCGCGGCGTCGTCCGGGGCGTTGGCGAGGGGTCCGTCGGCGGTCACGATGGGATGGGCTCCTGTTCCTCTCGCGGCGGCGGCATTCGTTGACCCCGCGTTCGCCGAGATGTTAGACAGCAGTGAGCGACATACGCAATGGGTGTTGCACAAGTTGCAACGCAACAGATCAGGGAGGCTCCATGGCCCTCGCCCCCGGTACCGACACCGGTACCGACACCGGTACCGCCGCCCGCACGGACGCCCGTACCGACGCCCTCGCCCGGCTGGCGGAGGAGCGGGTCGACCACCGTTTCAAGGGCCTCCCGCCGGACGCGTACGGACTGACCGTCGGCGAGCTGACCGCCCAGCGCCGCGACCTGTTCACCGGCGGCTTCACCACGCCCGTGCTGGCCCTGTCCGCCGAGCGCCTGGAGCACAACCTGAGGCTGATGGAGACGTACGCGGCCCGGCACGGCCTCCTGTTCGCGCCGCACGGCAAGACCTCCATGGCCCCGCGGCTCTTCCAGCGCCAGATCGAGCACGGCGCCTGGGGCATCACCCTGGCCGTGCCGCACCAGGTGCGGGTGGCGCGGGCCTTCGGCGTCCGGCGGGTCTTCCTCGCCAACGAACTGGTCGACGCCGCCGCCCTGCGCTGGATCGCCGCCGAACAGGACAGCGACCCGGAGTTCCGCTTCCTCTGCTACGTCGACTCGGTGCGCGGCGTGGAACTGATGGACGCGGCGCTGCGGGAGGCGGGGGCCGCCCGTCCGGTGGACGTCGTGGTCGAGCTGGCCGCCGGTGCGGGCGCCCGGACCGGCGTGCGGACCGAGGCGGAGTGCGCGGTGGTCGCCGACGCCGTACAGGCCGTCCCGTCGCTGCGGCTGGCGGGTGTCGCCGGGTACGAGGGCGAGGTGCCGGACGCCGGCCCGGAGAAGGTGCGCGCGTGGCTGCGGAGGCTGGTGGCGCTGGCCGCCGACTTCGACGCGGCGGGCCGGTTCGCGGCGGCCGGCCTCGACGAGATCGTGGTCAGCGCGGGCGGCAGCGCCTGGTTCGACGCGGTGGCCGACGTCTTCGCCGAGCTTCCCGCGCTCTCCGTCCCCGTACTGAAGCTGCTGCGCTCCGGCGCCTACGTCTCGCACGACGACGGGCACTACCGGGAGATCACTCCCTTCAACCGGGTGCCCGAGGAGGGCGCCCTGGAGCCCGCGTTCCGCCTGTGGAGCCAGGTCGTCTCCCGCCCCTCGCCCGAGCAGGCGTTCACCAACGCGGGCAAGCGGGACGCCGCCTACGACCTCCACCTCCCCTTCGCCCAGGTGATCCGCGGCGGCGACGGCGCCGAGCGGCCCGCCACCGGCGTCGAGGTGACCGGCCTCTCCGACCAGCACGCCTGGCTCCGGACGGCGCCGGCCGCGGAGCTGGAGGTCGGCGACTGGGTCGGGATGGGCCTGTCCCACCCGTGCACGTCGTTCGACAAGTGGCAGCTCATCCCGGTCACCGAGGCGGACGGCACGGTCGTCGACTACGTCCGCACGTTTTTCTGAGCGAACCAGGAGCCAAGGACATGGAAGAGCTGGTCATCCGGGACGCCGACGTCGTGGACGGTTCCGGCGCCCCCTCCTACCGGGCGGACGTCGTGGTCGACGGCGGCCGGATCACGGGCATCGTCGAGGAGGCGGCCGGGGCGGGCTGCCGGCGGCCCGCCGCCCGCCGGGAACTGGACGCCGCGGGCCTGGTCCTCTCCCCCGGCTTCGTCGACATGCACGCCCACAGCGATCTGGCGCTGCTCCGGGACCCCGACCACAGCGCCAAGGCCGCGCAGGGCGTCACCCTGGAGGTCCTCGGCCAGGACGGGCTGTCGTACGCGCCCGTGGACGACCGCACCCTGGGCGAGGTGCGCCGCGCGATCTCCGGGTGGAACGGCCCCGGCGACGACGTCGACTTCGACTGGCGGTCGGTCGGCGAGTACCTGGACCGCCTCGACCGGGGCATCGCGGTCAACGCCGCGTACCTGATCCCGCAGGGCACGGTCCGCGCGCTCGCGGTCGGCTGGGAGGACCGGGCGGCGACCGGCACCGAGCTGGCGCGGATGCGGCGACTGGTCGCCGAGGGCATGGAGCAGGGCGCGGTCGGCATGTCGTCGGGGCTGACGTACACGCCCGGCATGTACGCCCCGGACGCCGAGCTGACCGAGCTGTGCCGGGTGGTCGCCTCGTACGGCGGCTACTACTGCCCGCACCACCGCTCCTACGGCGCCGGGGCGCTGCGGGCGTACGAGGAGATGGTCGAGCTGACCCGGGAGGCGGGCTGCCCGCTGCACCTCGCGCACGCCACCATGAACTTCGGCGTCAACAAGGGCCGCGCCCCCGAGCTGCTGACCCTGCTGGACGAGGCGCTGGCCGGCGGCGCCGACATCACCCTGGACACCTATCCGTACACGCCCGGCTGCACCACCCTGGTGGCGCTGCTGCCGAGCTGGGCGAACGAGGGCGGCCCCGAGCGGGTCCTGGAGCGCCTCGCCGACGACGACACCGCCGAACGCGTCCGGCACCACCTGGAGGAGACCGGCTCCGACGGCTGCCACGGCGTGCCGGTGGAGTGGGAGACGATCGAGATCTCCGGCGTGGCGGACCCGGCGCTCGCCGGGTACGTGGGCCGTACGGTCCTGGAGTCGGCCAGACTGCGCGGCGAGACCCCGTGGGCCGTGGCCCGCCGTCTGCTGCGCGCCGACCGGCTGGCGCCGACCATCCTCCAGCACGTCGGCCACGAGGAGAACGTCCGCGCGATCATGCGGCACCGGGTCCACACCGGCGGCTCGGACGGCATCCTCCAGGGCGCGAAGCCGCACCCGCGCGCCTACGGCACCTTCCCGCACTACCTCGGGCACTACGTGCGCGAGCTGGGCGTGCTGACGTTGGAGGAGTGCGTGGCCCACCTCACCTCGCGGCCCGCGGCCCGGCTGAAGCTGCCGGACCGCGGTCTGGTCCGCGAGGGGTACCGGGCCGACCTGGTCCTCTTCGACCCGGCGACGGTCGCCGCGGGCTCCACCTTCGAGGCGCCGCGCGCCCTGCCGACCGGCATCCCGCACGTCCTGGTCGACGGGCGGTTCGTGATCGAGGACGGGCGGCGCACGGACGTACTCGCCGGACGCTCCGTGCGCCGCACGCCCCGCTGAGGCGGCGCGCGCCACGGCTCGCGCCAAGGCACTGGTTACGGCTCGTTACGGCTTGGGCAGGGTGCAGCCGCTGCGGCTCAGGTCGAGCTTGTTGCCGATGCCGAAGCAGGCCGGGATGTGGTAGGTCTGCTGGGCGTAGTTGATGCCCTGGCGGACGGTGACGGTGCCGTTGGCGTCGACCTCGCAGGGGTTGTTGTCGGTGCAGCGGCCGCCGTCCTCGTTGCCGGTGTTGTTGACGGCGACGACCTTGCCGGTGGCGTTGTCCACGACCGGTGAGCCGGAGGTGCCGCCGATGGTCTGGCAGGCGGAGGTGTAGCGCACCGAGTCCTTCCAGGTCCAGGCGCCCTCCTTGAGCCGGTAGGCGAAGCCGTCGACGTTGCAGGCGTACGTCCGCTTCCAGTAGCCGGAGACGACGGTGATCGCGGTGCCGGCCGCCGGCCGGGTGTCGTTGAGGGTGAGCGGGCTGATCCCGTAGGAGCCGCGGATCTGGGCGTACGTGCTGGTGAGCTGGTACAGCGAGACGTCCGTGTCGGTCATCGTCGCGTAGGCGAGCTTGGCCGCGCGCAGGGTGGCCACGCGGGTGCCGGAGGCGTTGAGCAGCCCGAAGGTACGGCTGGAGGCACGGTCGACGAGGACCTCGCCGGCCGCCGGGAAGCCGGTCTCCAGACAGTGGCCGTTGGACATCACCAGCGCCGGGTCGGTCTCCTCGGAGGCGGGGAGGCGGACGACGGAGCCGGAGCAGTTGCTGAGCGAGACGGCGCCGGCGAAGGTCACGGCCTGGGCGGCGGGGGCAGGTGCCGGGGCAGGTGCGGTGGCCGTGGCAGGTGCGGTGGCGGGGGCGGGTGCGGTGGCGGTGGCGGGGGCGGTGGGGGTCGCCAGCGCCGGTGCCGCGCCGGCCCCGGTGATCACCAGGGTCGCGAGCGCGGCAAGGAGAGGCTTCTTCATGTGGGGGTCCCCTCTTTCGGAAGGCTGCTCTTTCCGAGGGCGGGCGCCCGGAGGTCTTCCGGCCGCCCACCTCGTTGTCATGCGCATTGTGAGGCGAGGGGGGCGGGTGGACAAGGAGCGGTATCAGGACGGGTGTTGGCGCGATCTCACGCCCGGCGCCGGTGCGGGCTGAGCGACCGGACAGGCCGTTCGGGGGCCACAGGCACCCAAACCGGCGCGTCTCGCGTGTCGGAAAACACGACCCGGAGGTCGTTACCGGGTCGTAAGCTCGCGGACATGCAGGTGATCCAGTCGACCAAGCTCGCCAACGTCGGTTACGAGATCCGGGGCCCGGTGCTCGAGGAGGCGATGCGGCTGGAAGCGGCCGGCCACCGCATCCTGAAGCTGAACACCGGCAACCCGGCCGCCTTCGGGTTCGAGTGCCCGCCCGAGATCCTGGAGGACATCCTCCGCAACGTCGCCACCGCCCACGGCTACGGGGACGCCAAGGGCCTGCTGGCCGCGCGCCGGGCGGTGGTCATGCACAACCAGACCCTCGGCATCGAGACGGACGTCGAGCACGTCTTCATCGGCAACGGCGTCTCCGAGCTGATCGTGATGGCGATGCAGGGGCTCCTCGACGACGGCGACGAGGTCCTCGTCCCCGCGCCGGACTACCCCCTGTGGACGGCGGCCGTCTCCCTCTCCGGCGGCACCGCCGTGCACTACCGCTGCGACGAGCAGTCCGACTGGATGCCCGACCTCGCCGACGTCGAACGGAAGATCACCGACCGCACCAAGGCGCTCGTGATCATCAACCCGAACAACCCGACGGGCGCGGTCTACGACGAGTCGATGCTGCGCGGCCTCACCGACCTCGCGCGCCGGCACAACCTGCTGGTCTGCTCGGACGAGATCTACGACAAGATCCTCTATGACGACGCCGTGCACATCCCCACCGCCTCGATCGCCCCCGACCTGCTGACGCTCACCTTCAACGGCATGTCGAAGGCGTACCGGGTGGCCGGTTACCGGGTCGGCTGGATGGCGGTCTCCGGTCCGCGCGCGCACGCCGAGTCCTACATCGAGGGCCTGACGATCCTGGCGAACATGCGGCTGTGCGCCAACATGCCGGGCCAGCACGGCGTGGTCGCGGCGCTCAGCGGGCGGCAGACCGTCAGGGACCTGGTGCTGCCCGGCGGGCGGCTGCGCGAGCAGCGGGACACGGCCCACGAACTGCTCACCCAGATCCCCGGCGTGACCTGTGTGAAGCCCAAGGGGGCGCTGTACCTCTTCCCGCGGCTGGACCCCAAGGTGTTCAAGGTCAGGGACGACCGGCGGATGGTCCTGGACCTGCTCCGGCAGGAGAAGATCATGGTCGTGCACGGCACCGGCTTCAACTGGCCCGAGCCGGACCACTTCCGCGTGGTCACCCTGCCCTCGGTCCAGGACCTCAGGGACGCGGTGGGCCGGATCAGCCGTTTCCTGGACGGTTACAGCCAGCCCTGACGGCACTCCCGGCACAGTAGTACACAACTCAACTTTAGAACGAATCCAAGGTAGGATGGCTTCTGTCTAGTAAGGAGGCCGTTCCCATGTACGAACCGATCCGCTCCCCTTCGGTCCACTCGGCGGCCGACGGCCCCACGGGCATCCCGCACCGTTCCCGCGCGGAAGCGCTGGACATCCAGCTCGCCGGCCATCTCGCGGCGCTGCTCGCCGTGACCGACGAACTCCGCGCGGCGGCGCCCGCCACCGACCTGGACACCGCCGCCGAACTGCTGGCCGGCCAGGTGGCCCGGCTGCGGGACGGGCAGGCCCCGACCCGCGCCCCGGCGGCCGCCGCCCCGGCCGCACCGGACCTCGCCGCCCTGCACGAGCGGGCGCACACCCTGGCGGGACGCGCGCTGGTCGTCGCCGCCTCGCGCGCGGACACGGCGGCGGCGATCCTGGCCGCCCGGCGGATGGACGCGCACGCGGCGGCGCTGGAGCCGCGGGAACTCGCGGCGCGCGGGTGCACTGCGTTGGCCTGAGCGGGTGCACCGCGTTGGCCTGAGCGGGTGCACCGCGTTGGCCTGAGCGGGTTCGCCCCCTCGCCGTAGGGGCGGTGGCCGGCGGGCGGGTGCCGGGCGCGTCGTGGTCGCTCGCGCGGTTCCCCGCGCCCCGGTGAGGAAGTGCAGAAGGAGGGCCGGGTGGTCCGCACGCCGTTGTGCGGCACCCGGCCTGGCGGGGCGCCTCCCGGTGCTCCAGGACATCGAGCTACTGGAGCGGGAGGAGCCCCTCGCGGCCGGCCTTCGTGACGACATCGCTGATCAGGGCTCAGCCGGACCGGCCGCGAAATCGGCGGGGCGTCCTCAGCCCAGGCGCCGCACCAGGGCGTGGTACTGGTCCCACAGCTCGGTGGGCGTGTGGTCGCCGAAGGTGTTCAGGTGGCCGGGGATCAGGGACGCCTCCTCACGCCAGACCTCCTTGTCGACGCCGAGCAGGAAGTCCAGGTCCGCCTCGGGCAGGTCGAGGCCGTCGGTGTCCAGGGACTCCCTGGTCGGCAGGACACCGATCGGCGTCTCGACGCCCTCGGCCGTCCCCTCCAGCCGCTCCACGATCCACTTCAGTACGCGGCTGTTCTCGCCGAAGCCGGGCCAGACGAACTTGCCCTCGTCGTCCTTGCGGAACCAGTTGACGTAGTAGATCTTCGGCAGTGCGGCCTGGTCCCTGCCCTTGGCGACGTCGACCCAGTGGCCCATGTAGTCGCCCATGTTGTAGCCGCAGAACGGCAGCATGGCGAAGGGGTCGCGGCGCAGCTCACCGACCTTGCCCTCGGCGGCGGCGGTCTTCTCGGAGGCCACGTTGGCGCCGAGGAAGACGCCGTGGTTCCAGTCGAAGGACTCCGTCACCAGGGGTACGGCGGTGGCGCGGCGCCCGCCGAAGAGGATCGCGGAGATCGGCACGCCCTTGGGGTCCTCCCACTCCGGCGCGATGATCGGGCACTGGGCGGCGGGGACGGTGAAGCGGGCGTTGGGGTGGGCGGCCGGGGTGCCGGACTGCGGCGTCCAGTCGTTGCCCTTCCAGTCGGTGAGGTGGGCGGGCGGCTCCTCGGTCATGCCCTCCCACCACACGTCGCCGTCGTCGGTGAGGGCGACGTTGGTGAAGACGGCGTTGCCCCACAGCGTCTTCATCGCGTTGGCGTTGGTGTGCTCGCCGGTGCCGGGCGCGACGCCGAAGAAACCGGCCTCGGGGTTGATGGCGTACAGGCGGCCGTCCTCGCCGAAGCGCATCCAGGCGATGTCGTCGCCGATCGTCTCGACCGTCCAGCCGGAGATCGTGGGCTCCAGCATGGCGAGGTTGGTCTTGCCGCAGGCGGAGGGGAAGGCGGCGGCGACGTACTTGGCCTCGCCGCGCGGCGGGGTCAGCTTCAGGACGAGCATGTGCTCGGCGAGCCAGCCCTCGTCGCGGGCCATGACGGAGGCGATGCGCAGGGCGTAGCACTTCTTGCCGAGCAGGGCGTTGCCGCCGTAGCCGGAGCCGTAGGACCAGATCTCGCGGTCCTCGGGGAAGTGCGAGATGTACTTGGTGGTGTCGCAGGGCCAGGGGACGTCCGCCTGGCCGGCCGCCAGCGGGGCGCCGAGGGTGTGCACGGCCTTGACGAAGAAGCCGTCCTCGCCCAGCTCGTCCAGGACCGGCTGCCCCATCCGGGTCATGGTCCGCATGGAGGCGGCGACGTAGGCGGAGTCGGTGATCTCGACGCCGAGGGCGGAGAGCGGGGAGCCGAGCGGGCCCATGCAGAACGGCACGACGTACAGGGTCCGTCCGCGCATGGCGCCGCGGAACAGGCCCTGGTCACCGGTGAAGATCTCCCGCATCTCGGCGGGGGCCTTCCAGTGGTTGGTGGGGCCGGCGTCCTCCTCCTTCGCGGAGCAGATGAAGGTCCGGTCCTCGACGCGGGCGACGTCGGAGGGGTCGGAGGCCGCGTAGTAGGAGTGGGGGCGCAGCGTCGGGTCGAGCTTGCGGAAGGTGCCCTTGGCCACCAGTTCCTCGGCCAGCCGCTCGTACTCGGCCTCGGAACCGTCGCACCAGACCACGTCGTCCGGCTGGGTGAGTTCCGCGATCTCGTTCACCCACGAGATCAGCTCCTGGTGCTTTGTGGGGACCGGGGAAGCCGCGATGTCGCGCGCCACGATTGCTCCTAGGTGAGGGATGTGTTGTTGGAGGCCCCGTGGGGGCTGCGACCCGGATGCCTGCCCCGTGATCCCCGGAGCGCTCATCCGGTGCCGACCGCACTCATTTGATCATCCGACGCGTGCGCCCATCTGTCCAGAGGGCCGCACACCTGAGCGGAGTGAGGATCGCCACGCACCTCTGCTTATCCCTGTGATTCTTTGCGTATACGTGGAGTTCGGCTGAAACTCCTTTTACCTACGGGGCCAGACCCTGCGGATGGCTGCGGATGCCCGCGAGATCCTCGCGGGACGGGGTACTCGTCCCGCGTCGACCGCCCCCGCGCGGCACCGGGTGCCGCCCCGAGACAGGACTTACGGTTCCGTAGGTACGATGCCGCGTATGACTGCGTCCACCCCCGACGCGCACACGGAGTCCCCGGCCGCCGGCCGGGGCCCGGTCGCGCTCTCCCTGCCGCATCCGGTCAAGCCCAAGCTGCGCGGCTGGCTGCATCTGGGCATGTTTCCGGCCGTACTCGTCGCGGGCCTCGTGCTCACCGCCCTGGCCGACTCCTCCAGAGGACGCGTCGCCTGCGGCATCTTCGCGCTGACGGCCTGTCTGCTCTTCGGGGTCAGCGCGCTGTACCACCGGGGCGACTGGAGCCCCCGCATGGACGGCGTCCTGCGCCGCCTCGACCACGCGAACATCTTCCTGATCATCGCGGGGACGTACACGCCGCTGATCATGCTGCTGCTGCCCGGGGCCGAGGGGCGGTGGCTGCTGTGGGGGATCTGGGCCGCGGCCTTGGCCGGCATCGCCTTCCGGGTCTTCTGGGTCGGCGCCCCGCGCTGGCTCTACACCCCCTGCTACCTCGCCATGGGCTGGGCGGCCGTCTTCTACCTGCCGGACTTCACGCGTACCGGCGGCATCGCCGTGCTGGTCCTGGTGGTCGTCGGCGGCCTCCTCTACAGCGTCGGCGGAGTCGTCTACGGCATCAAGCGCCCCAACCCCTCCCCCCGCTGGTTCGGCTTCCACGAGGTCTTCCACTCGCTGACGCTGGCCGCCTTCATCGCGCACTACGTCGGGATCTCGCTGGTGGCGTACCAGCACGGGTGACGTTCCCGGCCGCCCACGGGCCCCGGGCCGCACCCGCGCGCCCGTGCCGTCCCGACCGGGTGAACGGTCCCGGGACCCACGGTGGGTTCGCCCCCGAGCCGCACGTCTTCCTCTCCCGGGCCCGCCGGGCCGGCGCCCGCGCGACCACCGCCGACAGGGTCTTCACGACTGGAGAGCGGCACCCGGCGGTCCTGCGACGTGTCCGCCCGGTGCGCCGCCCGCAGGGGGCGGGCGTCTCAGCCGTTCAGGGCGGCGCGCAGCCGTTCCGGGTCGGTGGTCGGCGCGTCGCAGGTGAAGTCGCGGCAGACGTAGGCGGCGGGGGCGCCGCCCACCAGGGGACGGTCGGCGAGCAGGGGGAACTCGTCGCTGCCCGCGCTGCCGACGGCGACCGCCGCGCCGGGGGCGGTGGCCAGCAGTGCCGTGCGGTGCAGGGCGCGGGTCGCCTCGTCGGCCGGCGCCGGTCCCACGACGGCGACCTCGCGGGGTCCGTCGAGGAACGCCTCGGCGGCGGCGAGTCCCCAGCCGACGAAGCGCGGGACGCGCGGCCCGAGCGCCTTGACGACGCCGAGGGCCTGCTCGGCGGCGGCGCGGTGGGGTGCGGAACCGGTGTGCGCGGCGTAGGTGAGCAGGGCGGCCGCGGCGGCGGTCCAGCCGGACGGGGCGGCGTTGTCGGTCGGGTCCTGCGGGCGGCGGATCAGCCGCTCGGCGTCGGCGGCGGTGTCGTACAGGGAACCCTCGTCGTCGGCGAACCGGGTCAGGACGTGGTCGAGGAGGAGTCCCGCGAAGTCCAGCCAGACGCCCTCGCCGGTGACGGAGGCGAGCGCGAGGAAGCCCTCGGCGACGTCGGCGTAGTCCTCCAGGACCCCGGCGTTGTCGCCCGCCCGGCCGTCCTTGCTGGTGCGGGTGAGGCGGCCCTGGTCGTCCAGGTGCAGCCGTACCAGCAGGTCGGCGGCGAGGACGGCGGCCTCCACCAGGTCGGGGCGGTCGAAGTAGGCGCCGGTCTCGGCGAGCGCGGCGATCGCCAGGCCGTTCCAGGCGGCGACGACCTTGTCGTCCCGGCCGGGGGCGGGCCGCGCCGCCCGCGCGGCCCGCAGCCGCTCGTGGACGGAACGGATCTTCTCGGCGTCGAAGACACCCTCGTGCTGCGGGAGCTGGAGGACGGAGGCGCCGTGCTCGAAGGTGCCCTCCTCGGTCACGCCGAAGTACTGGGCGGCGAGTTCGGCGTCCTCGGCGCCGAGCACCTCGGTGAGCTGCTCGGGCGTCCAGACGTAGTACGCCCCCTCGACGTGCCGGCCCGTGCCGTCGTCGCTGTCGGCGTCCAGCGCGGAGGCGAAGCCGCCCTCGGCGGTACGCAGGTCGCGGACGAGGAAGTCGGCCGTCTCCAGGGCGACGCGGCGGGCGAGTTCCGAACCGGTGGAGCGCCACAGGTGGGCGTAGACCCGGCAGAGCAGCGCGTTGTCGTAGAGCATCTTCTCGAAGTGCGGCACGATCCAGTCGCGGTCGACGGAGTAGCGGGCGAAACCGCCGCCGAGCTGGTCGTAGAGGCCGCCGCGGGCCATCCGCTCGCAGGTGTCCGAGGCCATCTGCAGGGCGCCCTCGGCACCGGTGCGGGCGTGGTGGCGCAGCAGGAACTCGATCACCATGGACGGCGGGAACTTCGGCGCCCCGCCGAACCCGCCGCGCTGCGCGTCGTACTCCCGGGTCAGCCCGAGCAGCGCCTGCGCCAGCTCGGACTCGCCGGGCGCCTGGGCGTCGCCGTAGGAGATCTCGCGCCCGGCCAGGTCCTGGACGATCTTCCCGGCGACCTCGTCGACCTCCGCGCGCCGCTCGGTCCACGCCTGGTGGACGCCGGCCAGGACCTGCCGGAAGGACGGCATGCCCTGGCGGGGCTCGGGCGGGAAGTAGGTGCCGAAGTAGAACGGCTCGGCGTCCGCCGTGAGGAACACGGTCATCGGCCAGCCACCGTGCCCGGTCGCCGCCTGGACGGCCTCCATGTAGACGGCGTCGACGTCGGGACGCTCCTCGCGGTCCACCTTGACGCAGACGAAGTGCGAGTTGAGGAAGTCGGCCGTGGCCCGGTCCTCGAAGGACTCGTGGGCCATGACGTGGCACCAGTGACACGCCGAGTAGCCGACCGACAGCAGCACGGGCACGTCACGCCGCTCGGCTTCTTCCATCGCCTCTTCCCCCCACGGCCACCAGTCCACAGGATTGGAGGCGTGCTGGAGCAGGTAGGGCGACTGCTCATCGGCAAGTCGGTTCATACCGCCATCGTGACACGAGCCTGGCTGCGGCGGGTGGCCTGCACGACGGCGGCATCGGGTGAACACGACGGTGTGGACGCCCGCGCCGTCCGACGAGGAACGCGGCGGGCGCGGTGTCGACCTCTTCGTCAACAGCGACGCCGCGCAACTGGCGGGGCTGCTGCCGCTGGTCGACTCCGGAGCGCCGCGCGCCGGCATCGCCCGGCGGGTGCCGCCGGCCGAGCCGCCGGCGCTGCGCGCGGAGGCCGCGGCGGGCGCGCGCTCCGGCAAGGTCCTCGTCCCCGGACCCCTCTCACCGTCGAGGTCAGTCCCGGGGGTGGCGGCATTGCGCGGGTGGGTTGCGGGTGTTGGCGATCACGGCGTCGAGCCGGTCGCGCGCCGCTTGCAGGTCGGTGATCCGCTCGCTGATCCGCGCGTGCTCGGCCTCCAGGTGGTTCACGAGCCCGGGCGCCACCGTGCCGGAGTACACGCACGGCAGCACCTCGCGCACGGACCTGCTCGGCAGGCCCGCGGCGAAGAGCTGCTGGATCAGCCTGACCCGCTCGACGGCGGAAGCCGCGTACCGGCGCTGCCCTCCGGCGCTCCGCTCGGAGGGCAGCAGGTCCTGCTCCTCGTAGTAGCGCAGGGCCCGGACGCTCACTCCGGCCTGCCGGGCCACCTCACCGATGCGCACACATCCTCCGCTCCGCCGGTCGGCCGCCCCGACTTGCACCTCACGTCGACGTCAGGTTTTAGCGTAGTGGACGTCACGGCACACCGAGCCGTGCGAACACGAGGCAGGACATCATGCGCGCAGCCCGCTACCACGAGTACGGCGGTACGGAGACCCTCACCGTCGAGGACGCCCCGGACCCGCTTCCCGGCCCCGGCGAGATCCGTATCCGCGTCGCCGCGGCCAGTGTGAACCCGGTCGACTGGAAGGTGCGCGGCGGCGCGGTGCGTGAGGTGTTCCCGGTGGACCTGCCCGCGGTCCCCGGCCGCGACGCCGTCGGCGTGGTGGACCTGATCGGCGAGGGCGTCGACGGCGTGCGCCTCGCAGACCGCGTCTTCGGGCTGGGCGGCGTCACGGGCGCGACGGCGGAGCTGGCCGTGCTGTCGGCCTGGGCGCCGGCGCCCGCGAACTGGACCGACGAGCAGGCGGCCGGGGCCGGTCTCGCGTCCGTGACCGCGCTCAGCGGGCTCAAGGCCCTGGGTCCGCTGGCCGGGCGCACCCTGCTGGTCGAGGGCGCCGCCGGAGGGGTCGGCGGGGCCGCGGTCGAGATCGCCCTCGCCCAGGGGGCCACGGTGATCGGGACCGCCAGTGAGCGCAACCACGCCTTCCTCGCCTCCCTCGGTGCCGTTCCCGTCACCTACGGCGCGGGCCTCGCGGAGCGCCTGACCGGCCTGGCTCCGAACGGGGTCGACCTCGTACTCGACGCCGCCGGCTCCGGCTCCCTCGCCGACCTGGTCGAGATCGCCGGCGCTTCCTCCAGGGTCGTCACGGTCGCCGACTACCAGAACGCGGAGCGACTGGGCGTGCACATGGCCAACGCGGTCAACGACTCCGGGTTCCTCACCGAAGCGGGCGAACTCGGCGCACAGGGCCGCTACACCCCGCGCATCGAGCAGACCTACCCCCTGGACGAGATCGCACAGGCGCACGCCCACTCCGAGCGCGGGCATGTGCGGGGGAAGATCGTCGTCCTGATCTGACCCCCGAGCGCCCGCTCCCCCCACTCCCGCCGACCGTGCGTTCGCCCCGGCCCTCCGCCGCCGCACTCTCCTCAGGGCATTCACGGCGCGGGAGACTTGAACCGCCGGTCAGGTGGGGAAGGACCCGGGGACGGGCCGGGGGACGGGCCGGGGGACGCGCGGGACCGCTTCGAGGGGACACGACATGCGGGACAGTCATCGGACGGAGGCCGAGAGGCTGCTGGTGCGGGCCGTGGAGGAGGAGGTGCGGCGCACGGGAGGACGTACCGACGGCGGCGTCCTGCTGTCCCGGGCACGCGGCGCGCTGGACTCGATGGCGCTCACGGCCGCCGAGGAGTACGAGGCGTACACCCACGCCCTGGACGAGGCCGGGGCCGGGCAGCTCACCTTCCGCCAGCGCTACGCCCGCGAGGGCGCCGGCACTCCGCTGCTGGTCGCCGGTGTGGCGGCGGTCGCCGCGGTGGCGGCCGACGTCGCCCTGGGCACCGGCACCGGCACCGCGGTGGGCGCCGGCCTGGCGGTCGGGGTGGTCGGCGCGGCGGCGACCGTGGTGAAGGTGGTCGGTGTGCATCTGCCGGCCGCCCACCACCGGGCCGGCGCGGTGAGCCAGCCGGGCGGGCCCGAACAACTGCGGCTGCAGTGGCTGACGGCGCTGGAGGTGCGGGGGGTACGGCCGTTCCTGGACCAGCAGCGGATGCTCGCCGCCTCCACCGGCCCGAAGAAGACCGGACCGAAGCTGCGCGGCGTCGACAAGAGCGCGGCGGCCCGCGGCCGGACGGTTCTCGAACAGTCGTTCGGGCAGCTTCCGGAGGCGGCGGGCGCGTTCGCGGGCCGGCGCCGGGAGATGGCGCAGTTGCGGCAGTGGGTGCGGGCGGCCCGCGCGAGCACGGAGACCCGGCCGACGGTGGTCGTCCTGCACGGGGCACCCGGCAGCGGCCGTACCACCCTCGCGGTGCGCGCCGTCCACGACCTGCGCGACCACTTCCGCGGCGCCTGCCTCGTCGACCTGCGCGGCGACACCCCCGAGGAGGCGCCGCTGCCCACCCGGGACGCCCTGCTGCACCTGCTCAACCGGCTCGGCGCGCCCCGCGAGCAGCTCCTGTTCCGGGAGCGGTCCTCGGCGGACCAACAGGTCAAACGGTTGAGCGAGCTGTACCACCAGCATCTGACCGGGGTCCCCGTCACGGTCGTCCTCGACGACGCCTCGGACGTCGCCCAGGTGTGCACGCTGGTGCCCGAGCGATCCGACAGCCTGGTCCTGGTCACCGCGCGCGAGCCGCTGGAACTGCCCGCCGGCCTCGACGCCCGGGTCCACCACCTGCCGGTCGAACCCCTCGACGCGGCGGGCGCGGAGGAGCTGCTGGCCGCCATCGCGCAGGACACCTCCGGGCCCTACGACGCCGAGGCCGCCGAACGCGTACGGGGGTTGTGCGGCGGGCTGCCGCTGGCGCTGCGCCTCGCGGGCTCCTCGCTCGGCCCCCGCTCCCCGCGCGTCCTCGCCACCGACCTGGGCGCGTACGGCCCGGTGGAGCCGGTCGAACGCGCGCTGTGGCTGCGCTACACCGACCAGCCCGAACCGGCCCGCCGGCTGCTGCGCCGGCTGGCGCTGGCCGGCCGGACCTCGCTGGGGGCGGCGGCCGCCGCCGCGCTGCTCGCCACGGACCAGACCGAGGCGACCGGGCATCTGACCGCCCTGACCCGGGCCGGTCTGCTCGACCAGGTGCGCGGCAACCGCTACCGCCTGCACGACGCGGTGCGCGCCTTCGCCCAGGCCCGGCTGCTGGACGAGGAGGAGACGGCCGAGCGGGCCTCGGCGCAGGAGCGGCTGATCACCAACTACGCCGAACTGGCCGACTCGGTGCTGCGCCTGGTGGACGGCAACATGTCGACCCGCTCGGACCGGTTCGGCCCGCACGGCTTCACCTCGCTGGACGAGGCGCTGCGCTGGCTGGACGACGAGTCGAGCTTCATCACGGCGACCCTGCGGCACGCCGAGGGCGTCGACCGGGGCGCGGTGCTGAACCTGCTGGGCGCGCTCTGCGACTACTGCCTGCTCCGCGGCGACCTCTACCGGCTGGGCGAGATCAACGACCTGGCGCAGGCGGTCGACGAGGGCCTGCTGGTCCGCTCGGTGCAGTGGCGCACCGGCATCGCGGCCCGGCAGCTCGGCGAACTGGACAAGGCGCGCTCCACCCTCACCTCCGTGGTCGACCTCTACCTGGAGGCGCACCACGACGCGGGCGCGGCCCGCGCGCTGACCTCGCTCGGCATCACCCTGCACCACCAGGGCAACCTGAACGAGGCGATGGCCAAGCTCCGCGAGGCGCTGGACCTCCAGTCCTCCCCGGACCTGGCCGCGGACCGGGCCTGGACGCTGCACGCGCTGGCCGCGGTGGAACGTGACCGCTCGCGGCTGGCCGAGGCGCTGGAGCTGCTCCGGGAGTCGCTGGTGCTGCACCGCGCGGGCGAGTCCGTGCACGGCCAGGCGTGGGCCCACTTCCAACTGGGCCAGCTCCACCTGCGCCGGGGTGACGTACCGGGCGCGGAGGCCGATCTGCGCACCGCCCTCGGACTGTACGGCCGTACCCAGGACCGGCGTGGCGAGGCGTGGGCGCTGACCCAGCTCGCGCGGGCCCGGCTGGTCGCCGGTGACGCCCCGGAGGCGGTCCAGGAGCTGCGCCGGGCGGCGGCCCGGCACCGGGACAACGAGGACGCGCGCGGTGAGGCGTGGACCGTCTACTACCTGGGCCAGGCGCTGGAGGAGACCGGCGACCTGGAGCAGGCCGTCCGTGAGCTGGAACGCTCCCGCACGATGTTCTCCCGGATGCGGGACGTCTACGGCCTGGCCTGTGCCCGCCACCACTCGGCCCGGGCCACCCGCGATCTGCGCGCCGCCCAGACGGGCTCCCTGCGCAACTCCGGCTTCGCCCGGCAACTGCTGGTCGACGCGCGCGCCGACTTCCGGCGCATCGGCGTCGCCCACGGCGAGGCGTGGACCTGTCTGGAACTGGCGGTGGTGGACGCGGGCAACACGCGTGCGGCGCAGGCGCTCGCCCTGTGCGACGAGGCGGTGACCCTGTTCGCCTCGTACGGCGACCGCCGCGGCGAGGACTGGGCCCGCTTCCTGCGCTGCACCCTGCTGCCGTACGCCGCTCCCGGCGGTGTCGAGATCGGCACCGCGGTGGCGCAGGAGGAGGTGATCCGGCTGGCCCGCGCGGGCCATCCGGCCCGGGACGAGAAGATGGACGGCTACCTGGCCGCCTACCGGCTCCTGCTGGAACGCGGTGTCCAGCTGGAGGCGGGCTGGCAGGCGTGGCGCCTGGGCATGGTCCCCGGCCGCCACGCCCGCGAGGTGATGGGCGTGGCGGTCGAGGTCACCCAGGACTGAGCCGCGGCACGACTGTGCCGCGGCTCGGGTGCGGCCGGTGTCCGCCCCTCGGCCGGCCCCTCGGCCAGCCCTCCGGTCAGCCCTTGGCCGACGAGGCCGTGCCCGGTCCGCCGGCCGTCTTGCCGGCGGCGTCCGCCTCGGGGTCGGCGGCCTCCTTGAAGTCGACCTTGTGCATGTGCCGAGTCATCGACTTCATCAGCCCCCACACGGCCAGGGCCATCACCGCGAAGACGATGAAGCCGAGGACACCGGGGGTGACCTTGTTCTCGTCGATCTCGGCGAGGGTGACGAGGTGCGTCATTGCCAGGCTTGCGCTTGCACTCATGTCAGGCATTGTCCCGGATGCCCGCGAAGAGGTCGTCCTCGGGGAGGGAGGTGTCCACGAGCGACTTCGCCAGTTCGTACTCCTCGGTCGGCCAGACCTGCCGCTGGAGGTCCAGCGGCACCCGGAACCAGCCGCCCTCGGGGTCGATCTGCGTGGCGTGCGCGATCAGCGCCTTGTCGCGGATCTCGAAGAAGTCGGCGCACGGGACGTGCGTGGTCAGCGTGCGCTCGGCGCGCTGGAACTCGTCCCAGCGCTTGAGCCAGTCCCCGTAGGGCGACTCCAGGCCGCGGTCGAGCATCGCCTGGTGCAGCGCCTCGGTGCGGGGCCGGTTGAAGCCCTGGTTGTAGTAGACCTTCAGCGGCTGGTACGCCGGTCCGTACTCGCCCTCCGGGTACTTCTCGGTGTCCACCGCACCCTCGAACGCCACCATCGTGATCTTGTGGGTCATGATGTGGTCGGGGTGCGGGTAACCGCCGTTCTCGTCGTAGGTGGTGATCACCTGGGGACGGAAGGTGCGGATCTGCTTCACCAGTTCACCGGCCGCCTTGTCGACGTCCTCCAGGGCGAAGCAGCCCTCCGGCAGCGGCGGCAGCGGGTCGCCCTCGGGCAGGCCGGAGTCGACGAAGCCGAGCCACTCCTGCTTGACGCCGAGGATCTCCCGGGCCTCGTCCATCTCCTTGCGGCGCACCTCGTGGATGTGCTCCTCGATGTAGACGTCGCCCTGCAGCTTGGGGTTGAGGATGGAGCCGCGTTCCCCGCCGGTGCAGGTCACGACCAGCACGTCCACCCCCTCGGACACGTACTTCGCCATGGTGGCCGCGCCCTTGCTCGACTCGTCGTCGGGGTGGGCGTGGACGGCCATCAGTCGTAGCTGGTCAGTCAAGACTCGATCCTCGGTTGTGTCGGCGCCCCGCTGTGTTCGAGCGCGATCGGCGGCTTCTATAGTGACCGAATCGGGGGGCGAAAAATTCCGGGGCCCCGTCCTCGGGCCCCGTTCGGGACATCCGTTCCGTTCCTGCCGAGAGGACGATCATGAGCACGGCGATCAAGCGACCGCCCGAGAGCCGCTACGGCCGCTCCTCCGACGAGCGGGCCGACCGCACCCTCAAGGCCGTCGGCGCCGTCCTCGGCGTCGCTCTGCTCGCCCTGATCGCCTACTTCGGCTACCACTACGTCGGCCAGAACAAGATCAGCGGCGAAGTGATCAGCTTCGAGACCGGCGCGGAGTCGGTCGAGGTGCACCTGGAGGTCCGCAAGGACGCCGGCACCGACGGCTACTGCACCCTGCGCTCCCAGTCGGAGGACGGCGCCGAGGTGGGCCGCGCGGACTTCCGCTTCGACGGCGACGACACCCGCGTCGACGAGGTCGTCACGCTCCGCACCAAGGCCCGGGGGACGACGGCCGAACTGCTCGGCTGTCACGCGAACTGACCGTCGCACCGATCCCTCGGCGCTGACCTGCGCCGACGTGATTCTGCGCGCTTATGTCCTCCCCCTTTCGCCCCGGAATTGTTAGGCTCGTGGTTTCGCCCTTCCCTGAAGGAACATGCTTCTTGGCAGGGCGACGCTTTGTATATCCGGTACCGACGAGGAGCACCTGTGACCCAGACCAGCGAGAACGTCACCTGGCTGACCCAGGAGGCGTACAACAAGCTCAAGGAGGAGCTTGACTACCTTACTGGTCCTGCGCGCACGGAGATCTCTGCCAAGATCGCCGCGGCACGCGAGGAGGGCGACCTGCGCGAGAACGGCGGGTACCACGCGGCCAAGGAGGAGCAGGGCAAGCAGGAGCTCCGCGTGCGCCAGCTCACCCAGCTCCTGGAGTCCGCCAAGGTGGGCGAGGCCCCGGCCGCGAACGGTTCGGTGGCGCCCGGCATGGTCGTCACGATCGCCTTCGACGGTGACGAGGACGACACGCTGACGTTCCTGCTCGCCTCCCGCGAGTACGCCAGCTCCGACATCGAGACCTACTCGCCGCAGTCCCCGCTGGGCACCGGCGTCATCGGCCACAAGGTCGGCGACGACGCGCAGTACGAGCTGCCCAACGGCAAGAAGGCGTCCGTGCGGATCCTCACCGCCGAGCCGTACAACGGCTGATCCGGCCACCGCGCTGTCCGCGACGGCCCCCGGCGTCCCCGTGACGCCGGGGGTTTCGTCGTGCGGCGGCCCGCGGTGTCAGGCCGGCTGTCAGGCGGATGCCGAGCGGTACTTGCGGACCGCCAGCGTCCTGAATATCAGGACGATCAGGACCGAGTAGATCAGCGAGGCCCAGACCGGGTGCTGCATGGGCCAGGCGTCGGAGGTGGAGACCCCGGGGCTGCCGAACAGTTCGCGGCACGCCTGGACGGTGGCGCTGAAGGGGTTCCACTCGGCGACGTGCCGCAGCCAGGGGGTCATCTGGCCGGCGTCCACGAACGCGTTGGACACGAAGGTCACCGGGAAGAGCCAGATGATCCCGCCCGAGGTCGCCGCCTCCGGGGTGCGCACGGTCAGGCCGATCAGGGCGCCGATCCAGGTGAAGGCGTAACCGAGGAGCAGCAGCAGGCCGAAGCCGGCCAGGATCTTTCCGGCGTTGGTCGGCTCCGCGGAGCCGGTGCGCCAGCCCACCATGAGCGCCACGGCCGCGAGGACGAGCATCGTGATGGACGTCTGCACGAGGTCGGCGACGGTACGGCCGGTGAGCACCGCGCCCCGGGCCATGGGCAGCGAGCGGAACCGGTCGACGAGTCCCTTCTGCATGTCGTCGGCGATGCCGGCGGCCGAACCCGCGGTGGCGAAGGTGACGGTCTGCGCGAAGATGCCCGCCATCAGGAAGTCCTTGTAGACGTCCGGGTCGGTGCTGTCCCCGATCTTCATCGAGCCGCCGAAGACGTAGGTGAACAGCACCACGAACATCACCGGCTGGATGACCCCGAACAGGACCATCTCGGGGATCCGGGTCATCCTGATCAGGTTCCTGCGGGCGACCACCATGGAGTCCCGGACGGACCGGACCACGGCGTTGCGGGACGGTTCCCCGCGGACGGCGTCGGTGGTGGTACTCACTTGGCGGCCTCCTCGGTCGCTTCGGCCTCGGCCGCCCGGGCCTCGGCGAGATGGCCGGTCAGGGAGATGAACACGTCGTCGAGGGTGGGGCGGCGCAGGCCGATGTCGTCGATCTCGATGCCGCGGCCGTCCAGTTCGCGGATGACCTCGGAGAGCAGCTTGGCGCCGCCGGTCACGGGCACGGTGATCTTGCGCATGTGCTCCTGGACCGTCGTCTCGCCCTTGCCGAGTGCGCGCAGCACCTCCGAGGCGGTGCGGATGTGCTCGCGGTCGTGCACGACGACCTCGACGCGCTCGCCGCCGGTGCGGGCCTTGAGCTGGTCGGAGGTGCCCTGGGCGATCACCCGGCCGTGGTCGACGACCGCGATGTCGTGGGCGAGGTGGTCGGCCTCCTCCAGATACTGCGTGGTCAGCAGGAGGGTCGTGCCGCCGGAGACGAGGTCCTTGATGACCTCCCACAACTGCTGGCGGTTGCGCGGGTCGAGGCCGGTCGTGGGCTCGTCCATGAACATCACGGGCGGCGAGACGACGAGGGCGGCGGCGAGGTCGAGCCGGCGGCGCATGCCTCCGGAGTACGTCTTGGTGGGGCGGTCCGCGGCCTCGGTGAGGTGGAACTGCTCCAGCAGCTCGGCCGCCCGCCGCTTCGCCGTCCTGGACCGCATCTGGTAGAGCTGGCCGACCATCTGGAGGTTCTCCCGGCCGGTCAGGTATTCGTCGACCGCCGCGAACTGGCCGGAGAGGCCGATGGAGCGGCGCACGGCGTCGGGCTGCGCCAGGACGTCGATGCCCGCGACGACCGCCCGTCCGCTGTCGGGCCGCAGCAGGGTCGTCAGGCAGCGGACGGCGGTGGTCTTGCCCGCGCCGTTGGGCCCGAGCAGGCCGAGGACCGTGCCCTGGGGCACGTCGAGATCGACGCCGTCCAAAGCCTTCACGTCACCGAAGGTCTTCACCAGACCTTCGGCATAGATGGCGCCTGGCATGTGAGTCTCCACGTCGTCGGGGATTCTTCGCTGAGCCGGCTTCTCGCAAGCCTAGGTACGCCGTCCCCGCCCCGCTCGCCCTGCGCGGAGGACCGCCGGGTGACGCGAGGAAAGGTGCGACTCGACACACCGTAACGCGATGTATCGCGTCTCACAACGGACTTTCCCGAACGAGTGACAGAACGGGCCCGGTGAGGGTTCCGGGGGGGAGCGCCCGGCTAGCGCATGACCGTGTAGCCCGCGTCGCGCAGTGCCCGGCCGACCTCGACGCAGTGCTCGGGGCCCTTCGTCTCCAGATGCAGCTCGACCTCCGCCTCCGTGAGCCCGATCCGCGGATCGGTCCGCAGATGGCTCACGTCGAGGACGTTGGCATCGTGCACCGACAGCACCCCCAGCAGCGTGGCGAGCGCTCCCGGCCGGTCCGTCAACCGCAGCCGGACCGCCAGATAGCGGCCCTGCGCGGCCATGCCGTGCCGCAGCACGCCCTGCATCAGCACCGGGTCGACGTTGCCCCCGGACAGCACCGTCACCACCGGGCCCTCGAAGGCGCCGGGCGCCCCGAGGAGCGCCGCGACCGGACTCGCGCCGGCCGGCTCCACGACCAGTTTGGCCCGCTCCAGGCAGAGCAGCAGCGCCGTGGACAACTGGTCCTCGGTGACCGTGCGGACCTCGTCCACCAGGTCGCCGATGATCCCGAACGGCACGTCGCCGGGCCGTCCCACCTTGATCCCGTCTGCCATCGTCACCGGGTGCTCAAGGGCCACCGGCCGCCCCGCCGCCAGCGACGGCGGGTACGCCGCCGCGCCCTCCGCCTGCACGCCCACTATTCGCACCTCCGGCCGGATCGCCTTCACCGCCACCGCGATCCCGGCCGCCAGCCCGCCACCGCCGATCCCGACGACGATCGTGCGGACCTCGGGGCACTGCTCCAGGATCTCCAGTCCGACCGTGCCCTGGCCCGCGATGATGTCGGGGTGGTCGAACGGGTGGATGAACACCGCGCCGGTTTGCTCCGCGTACTCCTGGGCGGCGGCCAGCGTCTCGTCGACGACCTGACCGTGCAGGCGCACCTCGGCGCCGTAGTCCCGGGTCGCGCTGATCTTCGGCAGCGGGGCGCCCTGGGGCATGAACACCGTCGATTCGACCCCGAGCAGCGAGGACGCCAGCGCCACACCCTGGGCGTGATTGCCGGCGCTCGCGGCCACCACGCCCGCGGCCCGCTCCTCCGGCAGCAGCCCGGCGATCCGCACGTAGGCGCCGCGCAGTTTGAACGAGCCCGTCCGCTGGAGGTTCTCGCACTTGAAGTGCACCGGCGCGCCGACGAGCTGGGACAGGTGCCTGCTGCCCTCCATCGCGGTCACCCGCGCCACGCCCGAAAGCATCTTCTGGGCGCCGCGCACGTCGTCGAGGGTGACGGGCCGCAAGGAGTCAGCCGTGCTGTAGCTCATGACACCAGCATCGCAGTTCACAGCCGGGGGCGACCGTTGTGACCAACGTCCGAGACCGGCTTTGCGCAGCGCCGGTACGGCTCGGGTCCGGGCCGCGTACCCTGTCCCCCAACCAGCAGCCCTTCACGAAGTGAGCCCCCGGCCATGCCCACAACACCTGAAATGTCGATGGACATGACGACCGCCGGTGACACCGGTCTTCTCGACACGCTGCAGCACGAGGTGGCGGTCTTCGCACGGCGGGCCGAGCAGACCCGGCTCGGCGGCGTCGGGCAGGTCCGCAACTCCATGGACCGCGCCGCGTACCTGCTGCTCAACCGCCTCGACAGCGAGGGCCCGATGGGCGTCAAGGCGCTCGCCGCGAGTATGGGGATCGACTCCTCGACCGTCACGCGGCAGGTCGCCCCGCTCGTCGACACCGGTCTCGTCAAGCGCACCTCGCACCCCGAGGACGGGCGCGCGGTCGTGCTCCAGCTCTCCCCCCGGGGGGCGTCGCGGCTGGAGGAGGTGCGCTCCTCGCGCCGCCGGCTGATGGCCGAGCTGACCCAGGACTGGGCGCCGGAGGAGCGCGAGGCGTTCTGCACGCTCCTCACGCGCTTCAACGGCGCGCTGTCCGCCCGTAAGTTCCCGCAGGCGGTGGGGGAAGTCCCGGGCGCGGAGACACCGCCCGTCTCCTGAATCGCCGCCCGGCCGAACGCGGTCGGTCACCACGCGTGCGTACGGATGTGTTCCCGGCTCTTGACCGGCGGACCGCCCCTGGCCTCAGATGAGACGGGCGGGGTCGCCCTCACGCGGGAGGCGCGGTGCGCGAACGGCATGCGTCGCGAGGCGCCCGCCGGGCCCGGGAGTTCGAGGCGTTCGTCGCGGGCACGGCGGGGCGGCTGCTGCATGCCGCCACCCTGCTCACGGCCGAGGCGCCCGACGCCAACCCGCGCGCCCGGCGCCTGCTGACCCGCTCCCTCGTCCACACCTTCACGCACTGGGAACGGCTGCGCGGCGAGGACCCGTACGACCGGACCCGGCGGTATCTCGCCACCCGCTTCGCCCACGACGTCCGGCACCGCCGCGGCCCCCTGGTGACCGCCCGTCCCCGCCCGGCGGGGCCGCTGGCCGTACTCCCGCCGCAGGAGCGCCTGATCCTGGTGCTGCGCCTGTACGAGGGTGTCGCCGAGGAGCAGACCGCGGCCCTGCTCGGCCTCCCCCGCGAACGCGTCCGCGTCCTCTGCGACCGGGCCACGGCGACCCTCCTGCACCCGCCGCGGACGCCACGGACGTCACCGGGCGCTCCCGCCGCCCCGGATTCGCCGGATTCGCCGGACGCCCCGGGCGCGGCGGGCTCCACCCGCACCGTGGGGCGCCCATGAGGCGCACCCGGGGGAACGCCGCCGGCTCGCGGAGCCGGACGTGAACCGGTCCGAGCGCGAGGCGGCGGTGCGGCGGATCATGGAGCAGTCGCCACCGCGGGTGCCGCCCGGCCTCCACCCGGACGTCGTCCGGCGCGGGGGCCGGGTGCTGCGCCGCAGGGCCGCGGTCCGCCGCCTGCTGTGGCTGCTGCTGCTCGCCGCGGCCGTGGCCTTCACCCTCTGGGCGCTGACCGTCCAGCCCTGGGTGGAGCCGCCCTCGGAGACGACCCCACCGCCGACCGGCTGGTGAACGCCCGGCCGGTCCGGCTAGCCGAGCGCCTGCTGGAGGTCCGCCAGCAGGTCGTCGACGTTCTCGATGCCCACCGAGAGGCGCACCAGGTCGCCGGGCACCTCCAGGGCCGAGCCGACCACGGAGGCGTGCGTCATCCGGCCGGGGTGCTCGATCAGCGACTCGACGCCGCCCAGGGACTCGCCCAGCGTGAACACGCGCGTGCGGTCGCAGACCTCGACGGCGGCCTGCTCGCCGCCCGCCACCTGGAAGGACACCATGCCGCCGAACGCCTTCATCTGCTTGGCGGCCACCTCGTGCCCCGGGTGCTCGGGCAGCCCCGGGTACAGGACGCGTGTCACGCGCGGGTGCCGGCCGAGCATGTCGGCGATCTTCCCGGCGTTCTCGCTGTGCCGGTCCATGCGCACGGCGAGGGTCTTGGCGCCGCGCAGTACCAGCCAGGAGTCGAACGGCCCGGCGATCGCGCCCATCGCGTTCTGGTGGAAGGCCAGTTCCTCGCCCAGTTCCGGGTCGCTCACGACCAGCGCGCCGCCGACGACGTCCGAGTGCCCTCCCATGTACTTGGTGAGGGAGTGCACGACGACGTCCGCCCCGAGGGCCAGCGGCTGCTGGAGGTAGGGCGTGGCGAAGGTGTTGTCGACGACGAGCCGGGCTCCGGCGTCCCGGGCGACCTGCGCGACGGCGGCGATGTCGGTGATGCCGAGCAGCGGGTTGGAGGGCGTCTCCACCCACACGGCCTTGGTCCGCGGGGTGAGGGCGGCGCGGACGGCGTCGGGGTCGGAGCTGTCGGCGACCGACCACTCCACGCCCCACCGGGAGGCGACCTTGGCGAAGAGCCGGAAGGTGCCGCCGTACGCGTCGTCGGGGATGACCACGTGGTCGCCGGGGCTGAGCAGCGCGCGCAGCAGGCAGTCCTCCGCCGCCAGTCCGGACGCGAACGCCAGCCCCCGCCGGCCGCCCTCCAGGGCCGCGAGGTTCTCCTCCAGGGCGGTGCGGGTCGGGTTGGCGCTGCGGCTGTACTCGTAGCCGCCGCGCAGGCCGCCGACACCGTCCTGCTTGTAGGTCGACACCTGGTAGATGGGCGGGACGACCGCGCCCGTCAGGGGGTCGGCGGTGTTGCCCGCGTGGATCGCGAGCGTCTCGAAGTGCTGACTGATCTGCCTGTCGCTCATGCGCACCGAGGGTAGTGGTCGGCGTCCGCGTCGGTGAGGACGGGGAGGCGGACGGGAGTTTTCCACAGGGCCGGGACGCAGGTTGGCCAATTGTCGGCGCGGTCTGGTTCGCTTGGGGCATGGAGATTCTCTGGGTCCTGATGGCGCTGGTCCTGCTCGGCTTCGTGCTGCTCCCCGTCCTCAGGCGCCGGCGCGGCATGATCGAGCAGGTGGCGCCGGGTCATCCGGACGCGGCGGACCCGGCCGACTACGGCTTCGCCCTGGAGGAGGAGCTGGACATCCGCATGCCCGGCCCCGACCAGGACCTGCTCGACGTCCTGGACGTGGTGCAGCACACGCAGGACTACCGTGCGGCGCGGCAGCTCCTCGCCGGGACCGGCGCGGAGGGCGAGCGGCGCTGGCAGCGGGTGCAGGCGTTCGCCGGGGCCGCCTCGCTGGAGCTGCGGCAGCGGCCGGGCGGGGTCGGACAGACTCCGGGCGGCCAGTGGCTGCGGGTCTGGCGGGCCGAGGCGCCCAAGGACGCGGGCGGCGCCGCGGTGCACGCGGAGTTCCTGGTCCAGCAGGCGTGGCGGACGTCGACGCCGGGCACGGACGAGTTCCGGATCATCATGGAGGAGGCGAGGGCCGCCTGCGGCGACGCGGCGCTGTTCGCTCCCGACGACCCGATCCCCCACATCATCGAGCTGTCGGTGGCCCGGGGCCTCGGCTATCCGCGGTCGGACTTCGAACAGCTCTGGCTGAAGATCCTGGACCGCGCTCCGGCGCACATGGGGGCGCATCTGGCCGCGCTGCACTACTGGTGCGAGAAGTGGCACGGCTCCCGTGAGCTGGCGTACTCGTTCGCGGAGGCCGCGGCGGCCCGCGCGCCCCGGGGTTCGCTGCTGGCCGCGATGCCGCTGTTCGCGGTCTTCGAGCACCTGCCCGAGGTCAATCTGGTCAGCAGCTTCTACCGGAGCGAGGTCGTGACCAAGGCCCTCCACGGCGCGCTGCACGCGGTGCACTCGGCCCGTCCCGACGATCCGATGCTCGCGCACGTCCGCCACCTGCTGCTCTTCTTCCTGGTCCGCGCCGAGCGCTGGGCGGAGGCGATGAACCAGCTCCTGCACATCGACGGCCATGTCGGCGCCCTGCCCTGGACGCTGGCCGCCGACCCGGCGGCGGAGTTCGCGGTCTACCGGGCCCTGGCGGTGGCCGGCTACGAGGCGAACGGCGGCAACCCGGCGACCTTGCCGCACTAGACGCACCAGACCCACCAGACGCACCAGACGCACCAGACGCACCAGACGCACCAGACACCATCAGCTATCAGCCACCAGCCGCACCGAGCCCCGTTGACCTTGACACGGTGACAAGGACTTCACTGCTTGCCGAGGAGGTGGTCGCGATGGCCATGACGGAACAGGACACAGCGGCGGAGAGGGAGAGGCAGAGGGAGTCGGAGGCGGTACGCGCGTTCCGGGCTCTGGACGACGGCCGTTCGTCCGTGCGGCTGCGGGCGGCGCTGGCGGTCGGCACGACGCCGGATCCGCGCTACGTCGGCAAGCTCGTCGAGCGGTGTGCGAGCGAGCCCGAGTTCTTCGTCCGCGACATGCTGACCTGGGCACTCACCCGCCACCCGGTCTCCGTGACGCTCCCCGTGCTGCTGCGCGAACTCCGTTCGGAGCGTGCGCGGGCCCGGAGCCAGGCGCTGCACACGCTCTCCAAGATCGGGGACCGGCGGGCGTGGCCGGCGATCACCGAGGCGCTGCTGAGCGACGCCGACGAGGAGGTGGCGCGGAGCGCCTGGCGGACCGCGGTCGTCCTGGTACCGGAAGGTGCGGAGACCGGGTTGGCCGCGGTGCTGGCGACGCAGCTCGGGCGCGGTGCGCGGGAGACGCAGTTGAGTCTCAGCCGGGCGCTGGTGGCGCTGGGTGCGGCCGTGCTGCCGGCGTTGCGGGCCGCGGCCGCGGCGTCGGCCCCCGACCGGCGTGCGCACGCGCTCGCCACGGAACGGCTGGTGCGCGATCCGGACGCCGGATTCGAGTGGGCGATCGAGGAGGCGAAGCGCGTGGTGGCCCTCGGCGGGTCCGGCCGGGAGGGGCGGTAGGCGGTGCTGATCGGTGAGGTGGCGCGACGGTCCGGCGTCAGCGCCCGCATGCTCCGGCATTACGAGTCGCTCGGCCTGCTGCGGCCCTCGGGGCGCACCGGCTCCGGCTACCGGGAGTACTCCGGCGAGGACATCCGGCGGATCTTCCATGTCGAGAGCCTGCGGTCGCTGGGGCTTTCGCTGCGTGAGATCGGGCGCGCCCTCGACGATCCCGGCTTCACGCCCTCGGCGCTCGTCGACGACCTCATCGGCCAGACCCGCGAACGCATCGCGGCCGAGACCGAGTTGCTCACGCGGCTCCGCCGGATCGACGCCGCGGAACCGGCCGGCTGGGAGGACGTCCTCCAGGTCGTCGCCACTCTCCAGGCGCTCGGTTCGAAGAGCGCCGCCGCGCGCCAGCGCGCGGCGCTCTCCTCGGCCGGCGAGGTCCCGGTGCCCGTGGAGGCCCTGGTCGAGGCGGTGCTCAGGGAGGAGGACCCGAGCGTCGCCGGAGCCCTGCGCTGGGCGCTGGCGCGATCGGGCGGCGGTGGCACGGCGCTGCTGGCGGAGGGCCTCGGTTCACCGGTGGCCGCGGTGCGGGAACGTGCCGTCCAGTCCCTCGCCGAGATGCCCGACGGCGCGGCCACCGCCCAGTTGCGGGACGCTCTCGCACACCCCGATGCCGTGGTCCGGGGCCAGGCGGCGCTGGCGCTCGGGACGCGGGGAGCGGCGGAGGCGGTCCCGATCCTCCTCGACATGATCGTGGCGGGGCGCAACGACACCGACGCGGCCGACGCGCTGAGCGTGCTGGCCGGCGACGGCGCGGCGGCGGACCGGATCGCCACCGGTCTCACCGGCCGCCTCGCCGACGAGACCACGCGGGCGCCCGCGCGCGTACGGCTGACCCAGGCGTTGGCGGACATCCCGGGGAGCACCGCCTCCCGTGCTCTTGAGGAGTTGTCGCAGGACGGGGACCGTGCCGTCGCGCTGACCGCGACGTACCTCCTCCGGCTGCGCGACGCACGCTGACCGGGGTCCTCGGGACACCCCGAAGACCCCGGTCAATACCCGGTCAGAGCCCGGTCAGCCCGGTCGTCCCCGCCAGCCCGGTGGCTCCCGGAGCCGCCGCCGGGCCGTCCCGCCGTCAGCCCTCGGTACGGACCGGCAGTCGCCATCCCGGGCGCGGGAAGTGGCAGGTGTAGCCGTTCGGGTAGTGCTGCAAGTAGTCCTGGTGCTCGGGCTCGGCCTCCCAGAAGGGGCCGACCGGCTCCACCTCGGTGACGACCTTGCCCGGCCACAGTCCGGAGGCGTCCACGTCCGCGATCGTGTCCTCGGCGATCCGCTTCTGCTCGTCGTCCACGTAGTAGATCGCCGAACGGTAGCTGAGGCCGATGTCGTTGCCCTGGCGGTTCTTCGTGCTCGGGTCGTGGATCTGGAAGAAGAACTCCAGGATCGCCCGGTAGTCGGTCTTCTCCGGGTCGAAGAGGATCTCGATGGCCTCCGCGTGCGTACCGTGGTCGCGGTACGTCGCGTTCGGTACGTCGCCCCCGGTGTATCCCACCCGGGTCGCCGTCACGCCGGGAAGCCGGCGGATCAGCTCTTCCATCCCCCAGAAGCATCCGCCCGCCAGTACGGCCCTCTGCGTCTGCCCAGCCATTGCGGCCCTCCCATATCTGTCGGCTCGATCTCTCGGGCTGCCCGGTTCACCTACCGGCCCACTCGCCCACCCTCCTCAACACGCGGGGGTGCCGAGCGATTCCGTGCCCCTCCGGCCGGCCCGGACAGCCGTCCGGCGGGGCAGAAGCGCCGCAGAAGCGCCGTCCGCGCGGTGGCCGAGGCGCTCGCGGCACGGCTCACGCCGATGCCCCGGGCCGGCGAACGGTCCGGGGCATCGGCGTGGTGTGGCGTGACGCGAGGGGGCGGGACGGTCAGATCGTCGCCGTGTCGATCACGAACCGGTACCGGACGTCACTCGCCAGCACCCGCTCGTACGCCTCGTTGATCTCCGAGGCACCGATCAGCTCGATCTCGGCGCCGATGCCGTGCCCGGCGCAGAAGTCCAGCATCTCCTGGGTCTCGGCGATGCCGCCGATCATCGAACCGGCGAGGGTCTTGTTGCCGCCGATGAGGGAGAACAGGTTCAGGGCGATCGGCTCCTCGGGGGCGCCGACGTTCACCAGCGCGCCGCCCGTCTTCAGCAGACCGAGGTACGCGCCGAAGTCGAGGGGCGCGGAGACCGTGGAGAGGATCACGTCGAAGGAGCCCGCCAGTTCCTCGAAGGTCTTCGGGTCGCTGGTGGCGTAGTAGTGGTCGGCGCCCAGCTTGAGGCCGTCGTCCTTCTTGCGCAGGGACTGCGAGAGGACCGTCACCTCGGCGCCGAGCGCGTGCGCGATCTTGACGCCCATGTGGCCGAGGCCGCCCAGGCCGACGACCGCGACCTTCTTGCCGGGGCCCGCGCCCCACTTCTTGAGCGGGGAGTAGGTGGTGATGCCGGCGCAGAGCAGCGGGGCGGCCTCGTCGAGGGAGAGGCCCTCGGGGATGCCCACCGTGTAGTTCTCGTCGACGACGACCTTCTCGGAGTAACCGCCGTAGGTGGGCTCACCGTCGCGGCCGACGGCGTTGTACGTGCCGACGTTCCCGCGTACGCAGTGCTGCTCCTGGCCCGCCTTGCAGTTCTCGCACTCCCGGCAGGAGTCGACCATGCAGCCGACGCCGACCCGGTCGCCGACCTTGAACTTCGTCACACCGGAGCCGACCTCGGAGACGACTCCGGCGATCTCGTGGCCGGGGACCATCGGGAAGATGGCCTCGCCCCAGCCCTCGCGGGCCTGGTGGATGTCCGAGTGGCAGATGCCGGCGAACTTGATGTCGATCAGGACGTCGTGCTCACCGACCGTGCGGCGCTCGATGGTGGTGCGCTCCAGGGGAGCCTTGGCGCTGGGGGCGGCGTATGCGGCAACAGTCGTGGTCATACCGTCCACGGTGCCTCTTCGCGGCACGTTTACCCAGGTCACCGCTTTACGTACGTCTACTGGTCCTACCACTGACGGGGTCAGGCTCCCGGTGGTGGGAACGGGAATACTGGACAGCATGGACCATAGCCCCGCCCCGCACCCCACGGACGACGAGCAGGCCTCCGGTCTCGACCGGCGGGCCGAGCTGAGCGAGTTCCTGCGCACCCGGCGGGCCCGGCTCAAGCCGGAGGACGTGGGGCTGCCGCCGCTCCCCCGGCGCCGCCGGGTGCCGGGACTGCGGCGCGAGGAGCTGGCGCAGCTCGCCGGGGTCTCGGTGGCGTACTACACCCGTCTTGAGCAGGGCAACGGGCGCAATGTGTCGACGGAGGTACTGGACGCGATCGCGCGCGCCCTGCGGCTGACCGACGCCGAGCAGGCCCACCTCAGCCGTCTGGCCAGGCCGCGGCAGCAGCGCAGGAGGCCGCGGGCGCCGCGACGGCAGCACGCGCGGCCGGCGCTGCAACAGCTCCTGGACACGATGGAGGGGGTGCCCGCCTACATCGGCGGGGCGCGTTCGGACATCCTCGCCTGGAACCGGATGGCGGCGGCCCTCTTCGGGGACTGGGGCGGGCTGCCGGCCGGCGAGCGCAACTGGGCGCGGCTGACCTTCCTCGACCCGGGCTACCGCGAGCTGTTCCTCGAATGGGACACCAAGGCGACCGACATGGTCAGCTATCTGCGGCTGTACGCGGGCCAGAACCCGGACGACCCGGAGCTGTCGGCGCTGGTGGGCGAGTTGTCCGTGAAGAGCGAGGAGTTCCGGCGGCTGTGGGCCACGCACGACGTGAAGGAGAAGGGCCACGGCGTGAAACGGATGCGGCACCCGCTCGTCGGTGAGCTGTCCCTGGCCTACGAGACGCTTCATCTGCCGGACGACGCCGGGCAGTTCCTCTGCGTCTACCACGCCGAGCCGGGCTCGGCGTCGGCGGAGGCGCTGCGGCTGCTGGCGAGCTGGGGAGTGGACGCGGCGGCCCGGCAGCCCACCTGACCCGTCCCGGCCTGGCCCCGGCCGGCCGGGACGAGACACAACGGGACGAGACACAACGGGACGAGACACAACGGGACGAGACACAACGGGACGAGACACAACGGGACGAGACACAACGGGACGGGACGCAATGGGACGGGACGGGGCAGGACGAGACGGGCGTCACGCGGCGCGCGGTCCGACCAGTTCCCGGAACAGCGCCGCCCGTTCGGGTGAACCGTCCTCGGTCCGCGCCAGCTTCTCGACCCACTGCTTCTTGATCTCGTCCAGGAAGACCTTCCAGTCCCCGCTCTCGTGCCGGGCGCCCATCTCCGCGAGGTCCACGTACCGCTGGTTCACCTTCAGCTTGCCCTGACCGACCTTGTCCGCCTTGTGGCCGTGCAGGATGCTCTCGGGGTTGCTCGTGGCCTCGCTGGAACGGAAGTCGTGCTCGTAACCGACCGGGCTGGGCTTGCCCGGGCCGATGGTCTCGATGCCGACCATCAGGTAGCCGTCCTTGCTGCCGGTCGGGGCCTGGAAGACCAGCAGCATGTGGCCGTAGGACCCGTTCGGCAGGACCACGTCGCCGTTCCAGTCCTTGGAGCCGAAGCCGCCGCCTGAGATGTCCTGCCCCAGCAGGGTCGGACGGTCCGGTCCGAGGCCGGCCACCGGCGGCGCGAGCATGTTGGTGAGCGAGGCGGGGATCTCGCCCTTCTCCTCGAACTTCCCCCGTTCCTCGCCCTTGTTCTCTCCGACCGCGATCCGGTGGGTGGCGAACCCCCGGGGCTCCACACCGGGCGCGGGCTCGCTCTTGCCGGGCCTGTCCTGCCGCGGCCGGGTGATGCCGAGGGCCTCCGTGAGCGCGGTCGGCGACTCGCCCGCGCTCAGGGCCGGGATGCGGATGTTGACCCGGCCGCCGTGGGCGAGCGCCCGGATGACGTCCTGCCCGTGGTCGTCCACATGTGCCTCGCGGCCCGCGTCGTAGAGCTGCAGCCCGTGCCGCAGGACCAGCAGGATGTTGGTGAGCATCTCGCGGGCGCCGCGGTCCTTCGCCGCGAACTGCTGGTTGGCCTCGGAGCCAGCTTCGGGGTGCCGGCGTTCGGGTGCGAGGCCGGCCGGGTGCAGGGTGTCGACGGCCGTCTGGCGGATCTGCTCGTCCCGCTCCTCCTCCAGCACCCGCTTGTCCTGGGGCGGGACGCCGGGGGCCTGGGTGGTGAAGAACCGCCCCAGGGTGTAGTCCGGCGAGGTCGGCGGGGCCTGGCCCGCCTCGCGGACGACCGGGTGGTTCGCGCGCAGGGCCAGGGTCGCGGTGAGCACCCGCTTGCCCGCGGGGAGCCCCAGCCAGTCCTTGAACGGGCCGTTGGTGTACTGCTGGGCCTGCTCGTAGGTGCCGATGCCGACCTTGTCGAGCCACTCCGGGTTCACGGTGGACAGGTGCTGGATGTCCGCGAGGTCCTGCCCGCTGAACACCTCACCCCGCAGCACCCGCCGGTCCAGGACCTTCCGCAGCCGGGACGGCCCTTCCCGCATCCACTGCTCGGGCCACCAGGTGCCGGGCGCGAAGACGTTGCGCTTCATCTTCTTCTGCACCGTGTGCTGTTCGATCGAGACGCTCAGCCGGGCGATCACCTCGGCACCCCGGTCCTCGCCCCGGGCCTCCTCCCCCGACTGCGCCGCCGGGGCGGACTGCTCGGCCGCGTCCGCGGCGGTGCTCCGACCGGTCCGCTGCACGGTCGCGGTCGCGGTCGGGGTCGCGGTCGCGGTCGGGGCGGGGCCGGGCGCCGATTCGGGCCGCGCGGTGCTGCCCGGGTCCGCGGCGAGACGCTGGAGATGGTTCACCCACGCGCCCGTCACCGCCGCGGGCGGCCGCCCGGTACGGGGCGGACTCGCCGTCCGGTCACCGGTTCGGCGGTCCTGTCCTTCCAGGGAGCGCACGGGTGTTACCTCCTCGACGAATCGACGACACGCGGTCTCGACCGCCAGTTCTACGACGGACCACGTTTCGGAGGAAGGGCCGCCGGGGCAGACTTCAGCGCCCCGGATGACAAGCCGGTCGTACCGGTCAGGCTCCGGTCGGCGCACTCCGGCGTCCCGGTGCGCGCAGGACGCGTACGACGGCGGTGTTCCCCGACAGGTGCTGGAGGGCGGCCAGGCGTTCGACCACGCCGCTCTCGGGAGCGGTGCGCACGATCCTCCCGCCCGCGCCCGCGCCCGCACCGGCACTCGCGCCCGCGCCGGTTCTCTCTCCCGCCGGTCCTGATCCGGCCGGTCTGTCGGCTCGCGGCTCCTCGCTCATCACTCACCCCCGCTCCACCCTACGAAACCCCGAGGCCGGGGAACAGAGAACGGCCCGCCCCGGACCCGGGGTCCGGAACGGGCCGTTCGGCCGTGCTCTACGGGAAGCGGATCACTTGCCGTAGTAGGCGTTGTGGATCGAGATCATCGACGTGTTGTTCTTCTTGTCGGTGATCTTGGCGCGGAAGGAGATGCCCTTGCCCTTCGCCGGGTTCTTGACGCTGATCTTGCCCTTGGTGACGGTGACCTTCTTCCAGGTCTTGCCGGTGTCGTAGGAGGCGTACACCACCAGGGACTTCAGGTTGGAGCCCTTGGCGGCGCCCTCGACGGTGACCGGGATGGAGGCCGTCTGGCCGGCCGTCTTCTTGCTGTCCAGCGTCACGGTCGCGGCGAAGCGGGCCGAGGAGGCGGGCAGCATGGTGAAGTCGGCGGTCTTCTTGGAGCGGAAGGTCCAGGTCGCGTCGATGCGGCTGGAGGCCGCCGCGACCTTGGCGGAGCGCTTGACCGACGTCGTCAGCTTGTACTCCGCGTCACCGGACGGGACGGTGAACTCCTCGTCGCCGAAGAGCGGGTCCTTGTTCGAGCCGACCTTGGTGCCGTTGCGGTAGAGCGTCGTGGTGGCCGAGGTGAAGTCCGAGGAGCCCGCGTTGCCCTTGCCGTCGGCGAACAGCGGCAGCATGCCGCCGATGCTGTTGCCGTCGCGGTAGAGACCGTAGTCGGAGGTGACGCGGGGACCGAAGACGGCCGTGTTGAAGGTCGCCGAGTAGCTCTTGCCCGCCTTGTACGTCTGCGCGGAGTTGAGCGAGTAGCCGGCGTCCGCGATCAGGTAGCCCTCGTCGTCGACACCGCCGTACTGGGTGAACGACATGTCCCACTTGACGCCGGAGGCGGTGGACAGGTGCAGGGTGCGGGTGCCGGGGAGGGTCTGCGGAACGCTGAACGAAGAGGCGCCGAAGGAGGTCGGGAGCCAGCCCAACGGGCTCAGGTCACCCTTCTTGCCACTCGCGGAGGCGCCCATGCCGACCTTCACCGTGGCCAGCTCACTCGCCTTGTAGTGGTGGGTGTAGCCGGTGCCGAGCTGCTTGACCACGCTGCCCGCGACGGTGTCGTACTGCTCCGTGGCGCCCTTGGCCCAGTGGGTGTCCCACTGCTGGCTCAGCGAGCCGTCGGTGATCTGCGGGCCGAGGTGGGCGGTGCGGAAGTCGGCGTAGGACCTGACGAACCAGCCGAAGCTCATGCCGTAGTCCGCGGTGTCCAGCGAGTAGTCGGCGGAGCCCAGGCCCTGCTTGGCGGCCTTGTCGGGGACGGTGATGTCGACCGGCTTGGCCTTGCGCGCGTCCAGCGTCACCGTGGTGTTCTTGGTGATGTCCAGCTTGGGCTGGGCCAGCCAGTCGACGCCCTCGTCGGCGGCCGGGTCGGCGCTGACGTAGACCGCGGAGTCGAGGACGTAACCGCCCTTGGGGACGCGCACGGTGACGGTGCCGTCGGCCTCGTAGGGGGAGTACTCCTTGTCGGTGCCCAGGCCGCTGAGGCCGACCAGGGTGGCCTGGTAGTTCGCGGACGGCTTGCCGTCGCGGCCGATGGCCTTCAGCGTGAGGTCGTACGACTCCACCTCGCGCTGGACCGCGGCGGCGGTGCGTACGCTCTGGCCGCCGCCCGTCGCCGTCACGTACGCCGAGTACGCGCCGTCGACGGTGCCGCCGAGGCGGGTGTCGGCGGTGAGGCCGACGGAGGCGGTGCCGCCCGCGGGGACGGTGACCGTGTCGGCGGCGAGGGAGAAGAAGCCGGCCGGGGCGGCCTTGCCCTTGGGGTCGGTGGCGGTCGAGGCCAGCTTGAGCGTGACGTCCTCGGTGCCGAGGTTGCGGTACGTCAGCTCCTCGGTGACCGGCTTGTCGTCGGTGTGCGGCCACTGCTGCGCACCGAAGCTGACCGAGACCGGGTCGGCGATGATCGTCTGGGTGATCGCCTTGTCGACCTGGACGCGGCCCGAACCCTGCTGGAACGGGGTGTAGTTGCCGCCCTTGGTGGACGCGGTGAGGGCGCCCTTCAGTTCGGCGTACGTCCACTGCGGGTGCTGCTGCTTGAGCAGGGCCGCGGCGCCCGCGACGTGCGGGGTGGCCATCGAGGTGCCGGAGATGGTGAGGTAGCCGGCCGGGCTCTCACCGACCTCCTGGGCGATGAGGCTGCCCTTCGCGGCGGCCGCGGTGATGTCGACGCCCGGGGCGGTCACATCGGGCTTGATCTGGCCGTCCAGGCCGGGACCGGTGCTGGAGAAGTCGGCCAGCGCGTCCTTGTCGTCGACGGCGCCGACGGTGAGGGCCGCGGCGGCGCTGCCCGGGGAGCCGATGGTCTGCTCGCCCCACTCGCCCTCGTTGCCGGCGGCGATGGCGAAGAGGATGCCCTTCTCGGCGGAGAGCTTGTCGACCTCCGCCTCCAGGGGGTCGATCTGCGGGGTGTCGCCGCCGCCGAGGCTCAGGTTGACGATGTCGGCGCCCTGTTCGGCCGCCCACTCCATGCCGGCCAGGATGCCGGAGTCGTCGCCGTAGCCGTCGTTGTCGAGCACCTTGCCGTTGAGCAACTGGGCGCCGGGCGCGACGCCCTTGAACGTGCCGCCGCCCTTGGCTCCGGTGCCGGCCGCGATGGAGGCGACGTGCGTGCCGTGGCCGTACTTGTCGGTGGCGTCGGGCGCGGTGGAGAAGTTCTTCGAGGCGACGACCTGGTTCTTCAGATCGTCGTGGGTGGTGTCCACGCCGGTGTCCAGGACGGCGATCTTCACGCCCTTGCCGTCGTAGCCGGCCGCCCACGCCGCCGGGGCGCCGATCTGCGCCACGGACTTGTCGAGGCTGGCCTTGCGGACGCCGTCGAGCCAGATGTGCGCGATGCCCGAGGCGGCCTTCTCGCCGTCGGTGACCGCCTTCCACAGGTCCGGCGTCTGCGTGTGCGGAGTCTGCACGGCGTCGGCGTTCAGCGACTTCAGGCTCCGGCGCAGGGTGCCCGCGTCGCGGACCTTCGCCTTCGTGGCGGCGGCGGCAGCGCTCGCCTGGTAGCCGACGATGACCTTCAGGCCGTTGCGCTGGGCCTTGCGGGTGGTGGCGCGGTTGAGTTCGGTGACGTCGAACAGGCGCCGGTCGAGCTTGCCGGTGGCGACCAGCCGGGCGGCGTCGGCCGGGATGACGAGGGTGTGCCCGTCGGCCCTGCGGACCTGCACGGGTATGTGCTCACGGCCCTTGGCCCGCTCCAGGCCGGTGACCCGGCCCTTCCCGTCCACCACGACCCGGTCACCGGTGATCAGGGTGACGCGCTTCACCGTCTTCGGCGAGGCCGGCGCGGCCTCGGCCGGGCGCTCCCCCTTCGCCGCGGCCGGAGTCGTCATGCCGGCGGCGAGTGCCACGGCAGCGGCCGCGGCGACCGTGGCCACGCCCGCTCTCTTCATTTGTCTGCGCAAGGTTCCCCCTGGTCGATGTGCCGGGCGATAAGCCGGTCACCCGGACGGGGGTGGTCTTGTACGAACGCGCGCACCCCCCGGTCACTGCAGTATGCCGGGGGGTGATCACGGGCTCAATGGATGAGAGGAAGGTAAGAGAACCGTCGGCGGACTGTTACGTGCCCGCCCGAACTCCGTTACGCCACCGATGGGTCAGCGGTGGCCGGCGCCCTCCGGGACCGGGTCGGGTCCGGTGAGCGGCCGCCGTCCCGTCCCGCGGTTCACGCCTCCGCGTTCTCCCGGATCGAGATCCTGCCCTTGCGGATGGTCGCCAGCCGCGGGGCCTTCTTCGCTATCGCCGAGTCGTGGGTGACCATGACGAAGGTCAGCCCCAACTCCTTCCACATACGGGTCAGTACGTCCATGATCTCGTCGCGCATCGACTCGTCGAGGTTTCCGGTGGGCTCGTCGGCGAGCAGCACCTTGGGCTGCTTCACCAGCGCGCGGGCGATGGCGACGCGCTGCTGCTGGCCGCCGGACATCTCGCTCGGCAGGTGTCCGAGCCGCTCGCCGAGCCCGACCGAGGCCAGCGCCTCGGCGGCCCGCTCGCGCCGGTCCTTGGTCTTGACGCCGAGCGGGACGAGCGCGGTCTCGACGTTCTCCTGCGCGGTGAGCGTGGGGATGAGGTTGAACGACTGGAAGACGATGCCGATGGTCTCGCTGCGCACCCGGGTCAGCCGGGCCTCGGAGAGCTTGGCCAGGTCGGTGCCGTCCAGGACGATCTCGCCGGAGGTGGGCCGGTCCAGGGCGCCCAGCATCTGCAGCAGCGTGGACTTGCCGCCGCCGGTGGGGCCCTGGATGACGAGCCGGTCACCGGCGGCGATGGTGAGATCGACGCCGTCGAGGGCGGTCACGGTGGACTTGCCGCGGGTGTACAGCTTGGTGACGCCGCTGAGTTCGTACATGGTCCGACTCCTGGGGAACGTGACGGGGGAGGGGGCCCGCCGTCGTGGACGGCAGGCCCCGGAAGACGCGGGGGGCGGGGTGGCTACTCGACGCGGCGCAGCGCGTCGGCCGGGCGGAGCCGGGAGGCGCGCCAGCCGCCGAAGCCGCCGGCGACCAGTCCGCCGGCGACCGCGAGGAGCACGGCCAGGGCGATGGTGGTGACGCTGACCGGCGCGGTGAGCGCGACCTCCAGCGTCTTCGACGCGGTCTGCCGGCCGGCGCCGCCCATACCACCGCCGCCACCGCCGCCGAAGCCGCCGCCACCGCCCGTGCCGCCACCGCCGGTGGAGCCGCCGATCTGGGCCTGGAGGCCCGGGCTGACCGCGGTGACGGCGTACGCGCCCGCGAGGCCCAGCGCGATACCGAGGACGCCGCCGACCAGGCCGTTGACGATGGCCTCGCCGACCACCTGCCGGGTCACCCGGCCCGACTTCCAGCCGAGCGCCTTCAGGGTGCCGAACTCGCGCACCCGGCGGGAGACGGCCGAGGAGGTGAGCAGCCCGGCGACGAGGAACGCGGCCACCAGGACCAGGATCGAGAGCCACTTGCCGACGCTGGTGGCGAGGGAGGAGGCGGTGGACAGCGAGCCGGAGACGGTGTCGGCGAGGTCGGCGGAGGTGGTGACCGTCGTGCCGGAGATGTTCTTCTGGATCTGCGACTTGACGCTGTCGATCTGCTGTGAGTCGGACGCCTGGACGTAGACCGTGGTGACCTTGTTCTTCACGTCGCCGAGCGTCTGGGCCTGCTTGAGCGGGAGGTAGAGGTTGGCGGCCGCGTCGCCGCTGTCGGCGGTGGCGATGCCGACCACCTTGAACGCGGTGCCCTTGACGGTGACCGTGGAGCCGGTCTTGAGCTTCTTCTCCTTGGCGTACGCCGAGTCGACGACGGCGACCTCGGCATCGGTCTCGGAGACCTTGAAGGTACGGCCGCTGGTGATCTTCGAGGAGGTCAGCGGGCCGAGGGCGGGCTCGGTGACGTCGGTGCCGTAGACGGAGTAGCTGTTGACGTCGAAGTCGGCTCCGCCGCCCCGCACTTCGCCCTGCGGGGCGCCCTGGCCGCTCGGGCCGCCCTGGCCCTGGCTCTCGCCCTGGCCGCTGCCGCCCTGCTGGAACTGACCCCGGGTGAACTGGCCGCTGACCTTGACGACTTGGAGGCTGAGGCCGCCCACCGCGTCGGCGACGCCGTCCTGGTCGGCGACCTTGCCGACGGTGGCGGTGGAGAGGGTCTGGAAGCCCTGCACCATGACGCGGTCGCTGGACTGCTCGTCGTCGGAGTCGCCGTCCTGCGCGTCGAACTGGAACCGCGGACGTCCGGAGTCGCCGCCCGAGGCGGACGGGGCGGCGGCCGCCTTGGTGACGGTCATGTCGGTGCCCAGGCCGTACAGCGACTGCAGGACCTGCTCCTGAGCCTTGCCCATGCCGGCGGAGACGGAGTTGACCACGATGACCAGCGCGATGCCCAGGGCGAGCCCGGAGGCGACGACGAGGGCCGCCTTTCTGCGGCGGCGCAGCTCGCGCCTCAGGTAGGTGAAGAACATGGCCGCAAGGTAGGGACGGCGCGTGATGGCCGCATAAGGCGCGGATAAGAGAAACATGAGAAGGCGGGGAAAGCCTGTGAGCAAGGACGGAAATGTCTGAGTAGGGGCGGGAAACGACCGATGCCGCCGCCCGCCCCTTTTCGAGGGCGGACGACGGCATCGAGGCCGTGCGGGCCGGCGCGGGCCGCTCGGGCGGGTCGGATCAGACCGCCGAACCGGCCTTCCACTGGGCCCAGTCCATGTTCCAGCCGTTCAGGCCGTTGTCCGGGGCGATCGTCTTGTCGCCGGTGTTCTGGACCACGACCACGTCACCGATGAGGGAGTGGTCGTAGAACCAGGCGGCCGGCGTGCCGGAGTCGTTCGCGCCCTTGGTGTCCGACAGGCCCACGCAGCCGTGGCTGGTGTTGGCGCTGCCGAAGATGGACTTGGCGCCCCAGTAGTTGCCGTGGACGAAGGTGCCGGAGGTGCTCAGCCGCATGGCGTGCGGCACGTCCTTGATGTCGTACTCGCCCTTGCCGTCGTCATCGGTGAAGCCGACCGTCGAGCCGTCCATCCGGGTCTCCTTGTACTTCTCGGAGATCACCATCTGGCCCTCGTAGGTCTTGTTGTCGGGGGAACCGGCGGAGATCGGGATCGTCTTGACGGTCTTGCCGTCCTGCGTGACCTTCATCTGCTTGGTCTTCGCGTCGACGTAGGTGACCTGGTTGCGGCCGATCTTGAAGGTGACGGTCTTCTGCTGGACGCCGTAGACACCCTCGGCGCCCTCGACGCCGTCGAGCGCGAGCTTGAGGGTGACGGTGGAGCCCTCCTGCCAGTACTCGTCCGGGCGGCAGTCCATGCGGTTGGCGTTGAACCAGTGGCAGACGACCTCCTGGCCGCCGCTGCTGGTGACCGTGATGCCCTTCTGCACGGCCGCCTTGTCGCTGATCGCCTTGTCGAAGTTGATCGAGACCGGCATGCCGACACCGACCGTGGAGCCGTCGTCCGGCGTGAAGGTGCCGATGAAGCTGTTGTCGGGGGAGACCGTGGTGAAGGACGAGTTCTCGTGGGCGGCGCGGCCCTCGGAGTCCTCGGCCGTGGCCGACAGCTTGTACTTGGTGGCCCGCTCCAGTTGGGCGCTGGGCTTCCAGCTCGTCTTGTCCGCGGATATCTCGCCGCTGACCGCGGTGCCGTCCGCGGTGGTCATCTTCACCTCGGTGAGCGTGCCCTCGCTCACGGTCACGGCGGCGTCGTTGTTAATGGAGGCGTTGGACGAGCCGTTCTTCGGCGTGATCTTGATCTGGGCCTCGGAGGTCTTCTCGGCCGCCGCCTTGTCGACCTGCTGGGACTGGGAGGCGTCACCACCCCCGCCCGAGGCGTCGTCGTCGCCGCCGGAACACGCCGAGAGCACCAGCACCCCGCCGAGCAGAGCGGACGCGGCCGCGAGGCCCTTGCGCCGCTTGCTGTTCGTCATCACACGCTTCTCCATCGCTACCGATTGCGGAAACCCGGGATTCCCCGTCAGGACGTTCAACGCTACGACCGGTTCATCCCGTTCCACCTCGCCGTCAGGTGTGGGGCACACCACTTGGCCGGGTCGGCCGGGTGGTGCGGATCTCGGTCGGTGCGTCCGCTGAGACGACGAAACCCCGGACGGCGGTTGCCGCCCGGGGCACGTTTTCCCCGAAGCGCGTCAGCCGACCGTCTTCTCCTCGCCGTCTTCGCTGTCCTCTTCGTCTTCTTCGTCTTCTTCGTCTGCTGCGCCTGCTGCGTCTTCCCCTTCATCATCCTCGTCGAGGTCCCACTCGGGCGAATCGGGGTCGTAGTCGATCTGCTCGCAGCTCCAGGACGCCTGCTGCAGCTCGACCCCCGGCACCTCGCTGACCAGGTCGAACGGGTCCACGAGGTAGGCCAGCGCCTCCGCGGCGTCCGCGGTCACGGCGTCCTCGGCACGGCCCCGCTCCCCCTCGGGCAGCTCGACGTCGTCGGCGACCCGCTGGAGCGCGGCCCCGGTGACCGCCTCGTCGTCCTCGATCTCAAGGACCAGCTCCACGCGGACCCGTACAAATCGTGATGTCTCAGGAGTGCTCATGCCCGGAGCGTACGGCCGAGGCGTCCCGTGACTTTCCCGTGACCCGCGCCTTTCACTAACATCGCCCCACACGGCCAATTCGCCAGCGCCACAAGGGGGATCGATATTCCGTGTCATCCGCTCGCCGTCCGTTGCTGACCGCCGCCGCCGCGGGTGCCCTGCTGGGCGCCCTGTGGTTCGTCCCGTCCGCCAACGCGTCCTCGCGGACCGGTGCGGCAGACACGCCCGCGCCGAACCCGTCCTCGCAGGTCACCCAGCAGGCGAGAGCCACTTCCACGGATGCCGGCATCCAAGCTGACACCGGGCCGGGCACCGAAGCGGACACCGCGGCGGACCCGGAGGCGCAGACCGCCGGCACCCGGCCGACCAGACTGGCCGACACCGGCAGTTTCGACAGCACTCCGTACGTCGTCGGCGGCGCGACCTTTCTGTCCATGGGAGCCGGGTTCGTGGTGTATTCGGTACGCCGCGAGCGCCTCGGCTTCTGAGGGTTGACCAGACCTTTGCCACTCTTGACCGACATTTGACGTCGGTGCGGCGCTCGCGGAGATCCCGCGCTACCGCAGCGGCCCGGTCACCGTCTCCGCCGCCGCGACCAGGCGTCCGTCCCGGACGAAGGCGTCCGCGGCGGCCAGGTCCGGTGCCAGGAAGCGGTCCGGACCCGGCCCCTCCACCCCCGCCCGCCGTACGGCCTCGACGACCGCCCGCGAGGCGGGGGCCGGGGTGAGTCCCTCGCGGAGCTGGAGCGCGCGGGTGGCGGCGTACAGCTCGACGGCGAGGACCCGGCCGAGGTGGCCGACGGCCGTGCGCAGCTTGCGCGCCGCCGACCAGCCCATGGAGACGTGGTCCTCCTGCATGGCGGAGGACGGGATGGAGTCCGCGGAGGCCGGTACGGCGAGCCGTTTCAACTCGCTGACCAGGGCGGCCTGCGTGTACTGGGCGATCATGAGCCCGGAGTCGACGCCGGGATCGTCGGCGAGGAACGCGGGCAGGCCGTGGCTGCGGTTCTTGTCCAGCAGCCGGTCGGTGCGCCGCTCGGCGATGGAGGCGAGGTCGGCGACGGCGATCGCGAGGAAGTCCAGGACGTACCCGACCGGGGCGCCGTGGAAGTTGCCGTTGGACTCCACCCTGCCGTCGGCCAGGACCACCGGGTTGTCCACGGCGGCGGCCAGTTCCCGCTCCGCGACCAGGCGGGCGTGGGCGAGGGTGTCCCGGCCGGCGCCGGCGACCTGCGGGGCGCAGCGCACCGAGTAGGCGTCCTGGACGCGCGGGGCGTCGTCCTGGTGCTGGCCGGTCAGCCCCGAGCCCTTGAGCACGGCCGCCATGTTGGCGGCGCTGGCGGCCTGCCCGGGGTGCGGGCGGACGGCGTGCAGTTCGGGGGCGAGCACCCGGTCGCTGCCGAGCAGCGCCTCCATGGTCAGGGCGGCGGTGACGTCGGCGGACCGGTAGAGGGTGTCGAGGTCGGCGAGGGCCATGACCAGCATGCCGAGCATGCCGTCGGTGCCGTTGAGCAGGGCGAGGCCCTCCTTCTCGCGCAGTTCCACCGGGCGCAGGCCGTGTTCCGCGAGGAGTTCGGCGGCCGGCCGCACGGTCCCGTCCGGCCCCTCGGCGTCGCCCTCCCCCAGCAGCGTGAGCGCGCAGTGGGAGAGCGGCGCGAGGTCGCCGGAGCAGCCGAGCGAGCCGTACTCGTGCACGACCGGGGTGATGCCGGCGTTGAGCAGGGCGGCCATGGCCTCGGCGACCTCGGGGCGGACGCCGGTACGGCCCGAGCAGAGGGTCTTCAGCCGCAGGAACATCAGGGCCCGTACGACCTCCCGCTCGACCGCCGGGCCCATGCCGGCGGCGTGCGAGCGGACGATGTTGCGCTGCAGCCGGGCCCGCAGGCCGGGGCTGATGTGCCGGGTCGCCAGGGCGCCGAAGCCGGTGCTCACGCCGTACACGGGTTCGGGCTTGGCGGCCAGCGCGTCCACGATCTCGCGGGCCGCCGCCAGCGCCGCGAGCGCCTCGTCCGAGAGCCGGACGCGGGCCCCGTCACGGGCCACGGCGAGGACGTCGGACGCGGTGACGCCGGTGGTCCCCACCACCACAGTGTGCATATCCATATTCAGGAGCGTACGCAGTGAATGCGAGGGTTGTCATCACCGGGCAGCGGTTTCACCCCTTACCGGTGCGTCACGGTGCGTGCCGTCCCCGGAACCGGCGACGCTCACCGCCCTCCTCCCGGGAGGGCTCGTCGGCCAGCCGTACGACGGGGTCGTCGGGGCCCGCGCGGCCGGCGACGACCGGCACGGTGGCCCGCTCGGCCTTGGCCCGGTACTGGGCGGCGTCCGCGAGCCGGAAGAGGCGGCGGGCGGAACGGACCGGACCGATCGGGTCGTCGGTCGACGCCACCCCGCAGGCGACCCCGTCGCCCAGTTCCAGTTCCCCGGCCCGGCAGCACAGTTGGCCGGCGGCCTCGACCACGGCGTCGGCCGGCGCCCCGACCGCCAGCAGGCAGAACTCGTCGCCGCCGAGCCGGCCCGCCAGCGCGCCCGGCAGCATCGCGCCGCACAGCGACAGCACCGAGCCGAAGCGCTCCAGCAGGCGGTCGCCGACGGCGTGCCCGTGGGTGTCGTTGACCCGCTTGAGCCCGTTGAGGTCGCAGACGACGAGGCTGACGACCACCCCCTCCCGGCGGTGCCGTTCCACGGCCTCGTCCAGGCGGGCGTCGACGGCCCGGCGGTTGGCGAGGCCGGTGAGCGCGTCGGTGTACGCCAGCCGCCGCACCTCCTCCAGCCGCTCGGTCTGGGCGATCCCGGCGGCGACCACGGAGGCCAGGACGGTGGCGAAGTCGGCGTCGTCGCGGGCGAACACCGGCCCGCCCGCCGGACGCGCCACGTACAGCTCGCCCCAGGCGCGCCCGTGCAGCACGATCGGGGCGACGACGCAGCAGCCCCGGCCGCGCCGGCGCAGGGCGGCGACACGCTGACGGACGTCACCGGACCGGCCGGCCGCCGGTCCCTCGGCCGTCTCCACCCAGGCGTCCGGCTCGCCGCCGCCGGCCCAGCGCTCGTGCAGGAACTCGGTGATCTCGGCGAACTGGTGCACCGGGTAGGACTCGTCCTCCGGGAACTCCTCCTCGCCCTCGGTCCGGGCACCGGTGTTCACCAGCACCCGGAGCCGCCCCAGTTCCCGCTCCCACACCGACAGGGCGGCGAAGCTGCCGCCCAGCGCCCGGCAGGCGCCGCCGGCCGCCGCCCGCCACGCCTCGTGCGGGCCGTGCGCGGCAGCCATCCCCTGCGCCAGCGCGACGACGGCCGCCAGACGTCTGTCCTCACCCATTTCCTCAGGCTAGGTAAATTCGGGAGGAACAGGACATCGGCTACGCCAAGCGCGGTCGCCACCGCTACCGACAGTGACCGCGACGCCTCCGCCCGAGCCCGTGGGCGCTGCTGGGCCCTACTCGGCACTACTGGGCACTACTGGGCACTACTGGGCGCTACTCGCCGGGCCAGCGCGGCGCGCGCTTCTCGTTGAAGGCGGCCACACCCTCCGCGCGGTCCCCCGAGAACGCCGCCGTCCGCCACGCCGCGTCCTCGACCTCCAGGCCGGCCCGCAGGTCCAGCCCCTGTCCCAGCCGCAGCGCGCGCTTGGCGGCGCGCAGGCCGACCGGGGAGTGGGCGGCGATCCGGGACGCCAGCGCCAGCGCCTCCTCCGTGTCCCGGCCCGCCTCGACCAGCACGTCGACGAGGCCCAGCTCGCGGGCCTCCCCGGCCTCGACCCGCCGCGCCGAGAAGACCAGCTCGGCGGCGCGCGCCGCCCCCACCCGGCGTGGCAGCAACTGCGTCCCGCCACCGCCGGGGATCACGCCGACGGAGACCTCGGGCAGCCCCACCACCGCCGTGCGGTCGGCCACGATCACGTCGCAGGAGAGCGCCAGTTCGAACCCGCCGCCCAGCGCGAAGCCGTGCACGGCCGCGAGCGCGGGCACCGGCAGCTCCAGCACCGCCGTGTACGCGGCCCGCGCCACCGGGCGCTGACGCAGCAGGTCGGCGTCGGTGAAGGAGTTGCGCTCCTTGAGGTCCGCGCCGACGCAGAAGGCCCGCTCGTGGGTCGAGGTCAGCACCACCGCCCGTACGTCCCGGTCGGCGCCGAGCGCCGCGCAGGCCGCGGTGACGGACTCGGCCATGGCGGTGGAGACGGCGTTCATGGCCTGGGGCCGGTCGAGCGCCAGCTCGGCGACCCGCCCCTCCCCGTGCCGCCGCACCCGCACGAACTCCCCGAACCGCTCCTCGCCCATGACACCCTCCCGGTTAACGTCGGTTAACACCTCTGACCGTTCCGATCATCGCAGGCCGAGCGCGTCCGCAGAAGCGGGCCCGGACCGGTTCCCGCACCGGACGCGCCCACTCGTCCGGGTGACATCCGCTCGGCCGGACGGGTCAGCGCGTGCTCCGGCGCATAGCGTGCGCTCCTGGTGCCGCGTCGCCCGGGAGGCGGCACCGGGGAGGGACCATGACCACGTATCCGCGGCGGCCGGCGCCATCGCCGGGCGGTGCCGGCACCACCCGGGGCCCGCGCGGCCGGCACCGGCGCCCCCGGTCCTGGGCCGGCGGGTGGCGGGGGTCGCGCAAGCCGCTGCTGGTGACCGGCGCACTGGCTCTGGCGGCGGCCGCCCTGAGCCTCGTAGCCCCGCCACTGGAGCCGGACACCGGCGGCCGCCACCCCGTCGAGGCCCGGCAGCGCGCCGCGTCCGGCCCGGTCACCGGCCGGACTGCCGCCGGCGCCGCCGCCACGACGGAGTCCGCGGCCCGGCCGGGCGCCGCGGCCGGTGCCGCGGCGGGCTCCGCCGCCGGGTCCCCGAACCCGCCCGCGAGCGCCCGGGGC
>NZ_BAABIG010000003.1:0-792 GCF_039542605.1 Streptomyces ziwulingensis | reverse complement strand
CCAGGACGGCGCGTCCAACGGCCTGACCGCCCCGAACGGTCCCTCCCAGCAGCGGGTGATCCGCCGGGCACTGGCGGCGGCCGGGCTCGCCGCGACGGACGTCGACGCGGTGGAGGCACACGGTACGGGCACGGCGCTCGGTGACCCGATCGAGGCCCAGGCGCTGCTGGCCACCTACGGCCGCGACCGCGAGCAGCCCTTGTGGCTGGGCTCGGTGAAGTCCAACATCGGGCACACGCAGGCCGCCGCCGGTGTCGCCGGTGTGATCAAGATGGTCGAGGCGCTCCGGCACGGCGTTCTGCCCCCGACCCTGCACGTGGCGGACCCCACCCCGCAGGTCGACTGGTCGGCGGGCTCCGTCGAACTGCTCACCGAGGCACGGCAGTGGCCCGACACCGGCCGTCCGCGCCGCGTCGGCGTCTCCTCCTTCGGACTGAGCGGCACCAACGCGCACCTCATCTTCGAGCAGGTACCGGAGGAGACGGCCGCGGACCCGGTCAACCCGGCCGACGGTGTGGTGCCGCTGGTGGTGTCGGCGGCATCCGACGGCTCACTGACCGGACAGGCGGAGCGCCTGGCCGCCTTCGTCGGTGACACGGACGCGTCGCCGGCCGAGGTCGCGGGGGCGTTGGCGGTGCGGCGAGCCCTCTTGGGCGACCGGGCCGTGGTGGTCGCGGGTTCGCGTGCGGAAGCGGTGGCCGGGCTGAGTGCGCTGGCGAAGGGGGAGAACAGTCCCGCGGTGGTGACCGGTGGTGCGGGGACGGCCGGGCGGACGGTGCTGGTCTTCCCGGG
>NZ_BAABIG010000002.1:0-117098 GCF_039542605.1 Streptomyces ziwulingensis | reverse complement strand
GGAGGGAAGCTACGGAGGGGGCCGGGGAGCCGGACGCGGAGGAAAGGGGCGGGGAGCCGGACGCGCGCGGCGGTCGCGGACCGGCCATTGGCGGGAGGTCGGCATCGACCGGTAGTGTTCGACATTGCCGAACGGTGCGGCGTGATCGCGCACCGATGGCCCGACGGGACGGAGGCAGGACGCCGATGGCACGGAACATCCAGTCGCTCGAACGGGCGGCGGCGATGCTGCGGCTGCTCGCGGGCGGCGAGCGACGGCTCGGCCTGTCGGACATCGCCTCGTCGCTGGGGCTCGCCAAGGGCACCGCCCACGGCATCCTGCGCACCCTCCAGCAGGAGGGGTTCGTCGAGCAGGACGACGCCTCGGGGCGCTACCAGCTCGGCGCCGAACTGCTCCGCCTCGGCACCACCTATCTGGACGTGCACGAGCTGCGGGCCCGAGCCCTGGTCTGGGCGGACGACCTGGCCCGTTCCAGCGGCGAGAGCGTCCACCTCGGCGTCCTGCACCAGCAGGGCGTGCTGATCGTGCACCATGTCTTCCGCCCCGACGACAGCCGGCAGGTGCTGGAGATCGGCGCCATGCAGCCGCTGCACTCCACCGCCCTCGGCAAGGTGCTCTCCGCCTACGACCCGGTCGCGCACAGCGAGGCCCTGGAGGCGGAGCGCAAGGCGTTCACCGACCGGACCGTGTGCGCCGAGGACGCCTTCGAACACGTACTGGACCTCACCCGCGCGCGGGGCTACGCGGCGGACGTGGAGGAGACCTGGGAGGGCGTGGCGTCCATCGCCGCCCCCATTCACGACCGGCGGCGCATGCCGGTCGGCTCGGTCGGCATCACCGGCGCCGTGGAGCGGGTGTGCCGCGACGGCGAGCTGCGCACCGAGCTGGTCGCGGCGGTACGGGACTGCGCCCGCGCGGTGTCGCGGGATCTGGGCGCCGCCCGCTTCTGAGCCGCCTCCGGGCGGACGACCACCGGGACGCGAGGGCGTCCCGGCTCTTGTCGTGCCCGGGGGCCGGGCGGCACCGCCACCCTTCTCAAGATCGATCAGCGCGAACGATAAGCGGGAACGATCAAAGGTGAAGGTGTTTTCGATAACAGGACTCTTGACGCACCCGTCACCCCGGGACAAGACTCCGTCCATCGGTCGGCATTGTCGAACACCTACCGGCAATACGCGTTAGAGTGGGACAACGCCAAGGGCCGGCCAGCTCTCACTCCCTGAGAGCGCCAGAACACCCGGAGGGACCCGGGGTTCGCTTCCCCTGGACGAAGGACAAAGGAGTCGCGGGTGTCCAGCTCCGACATCTTCATCGGCGAGACCATCGGTACCGCCATACTCATCCTGCTCGGCGGCGGTGTCTGCGCCGCCGTCACACTCAAGGCCTCCAAGGCGCGCGGCGCCGGCTGGGTCGCCATCGCCCTCGGGTGGGGCTTCGCGGTCATGGTGGCCGCCTACATCTCCACCCCGCTCTCCGGCGCCCATCTGAACCCGGCGCTCACGCTCGCCCTGGCGATCAAGGACGGCGACTGGGGCGACGTCCCCGTGTACTGGGCCGGCCAGCTCCTCGGCGCGCTGATCGGCGCGACCCTGGTCTGGATCGCCTACTACGGCCAGTTCCACGCCCACCTCACCGACAAGGAGATCGTCGGCGGTCCCGGCGCGCAGGCCACGACGGCGAAGGCCGTGGAGGCACAGGAGAAGGGCGCCGGACCGGTCCTCGGCGTCTTCTCCACCGGCCCGGAGATCCGCAACGTGGCGCAGAACCTGGCCACGGAGATCATCGGCACCTTCGTGCTCGTCCTCGCCGTCCTCACCCAGGGGCTCAACCAGGACGGTGACGGCCTCGGCGCGCTCGGCGTCCTGATCACCTCGTTCGTGGTGGTCGCCATCGGCCTCTCGCTCGGCGGCCCGACCGGCTACGCGATCAACCCGGCCCGCGACCTCGGCCCGCGCATCGTGCACGCCCTGCTCCCGCTGCCCAACAAGGGCGGCTCCGACTGGAGCTACGCGTGGATCCCGGTGGCCGGTCCGCTGATCGGCGCCGCGATCGCCGCGGGCCTCTACAACGTCGCCTTCGCGTAGACCGTGCCGCACCCGACCGCCACCACCACGGACCCCAGGAGCACACAGTGACCGACGCCCACACCACCGGCCCCTTCATCGCCGCCATCGACCAGGGGACGACCTCCTCGCGCTGCATCGTCTTCGACCGGGACGGTCGGATCGTCTCGGTCGACCAGAAGGAGCACGAGCAGATCTTCCCCAAGCCGGGGTGGGTCGAGCACGACGCCACCGAGATCTGGACCAACGTCCAGGAGGTCGTCGCCTCCGCCGTCGAGAAGGCCGGCATCACCCGCGACGACATCCTGGCCATCGGCATCACCAATCAGCGTGAGACCACGCTGATCTGGGACCGGAACACCGGCGAGCCCGTCCACAACGCCATCGTCTGGCAGGACACCCGCACCGACGCCCTCTGCCGGGAGCTGGGCCGCAACGTCGGCCAGGACCGCTTCCGCCGCCAGACCGGCCTGCCGCTGGCCTCCTACTTCGCCGGCCCCAAGGCGCGCTGGCTGCTCGACAACGTCGAGGGGCTGCGGGAGCGCGCCGAGGCGGGCGACCTGCTCTTCGGCACCATGGACAGTTGGGTCATCTGGAACCTGACCGGCGGCACGGACGGCGGCGTGCACGTCACCGACGTCACCAACGCCTCCCGCACCATGCTGATGGACCTGCACACCATGGCGTGGGACGCGCGCATCGCCGAGTCGATCGGCGTGCCCACCCAGATGCTGCCGGAGATCCGCTCCTCCGCCGAGGTCTACGGCGAGATCAAGGGCGGCCGGCTCGGTGAGCTGCTCGGCGGCATCCCGGTCGCCTCCGCGCTCGGCGACCAGCAGGCCGCGCTGTTCGGCCAGACCTGCTTCGCCGAGGGCGAGACCAAGTCGACGTACGGCACCGGCACCTTCATGGTGATGAACACCGGTGACAAGATCATCAACTCCTACAGCGGCCTGCTGACCACGGTCGGCTACCAGATCGGCGACCAGAAGCCGGTCTACGCGCTGGAGGGCTCGATCGCCGTCACCGGTTCGCTGGTGCAGTGGATGCGCGACCAGATGGGCCTGATCTCCACCGCCGCCGAGATCGAGACCCTCGCCCTGACGGTCGAGGACAACGGCGGCGCCTACTTCGTCCCGGCCTTCTCCGGCCTCTTCGCCCCGTACTGGCGCTCCGACGCGCGCGGGGTGATCGCCGGCCTGACCCGGTACGTCACCAAGGCACACCTCGCGCGCGCCGTGCTGGAGGCCACCGCCTGGCAGACGCGGGAGATCGCCGACGCCATGACGAAGGACTCCGGCGTGGAGCTGGCCGCCCTCAAGGTCGACGGCGGCATGACCTCCAACAACCTGCTGATGCAGTTGCTCGCCGACTTCGTGGACGCCCCCGTGGTGCGCCCGATGGTCGCCGAGACCACCTGCCTCGGCGCCGCCTACGCCGCCGGTCTCGCCGTCGGCTTCTGGAACAGCACCGACGACCTGCGCGCCAACTGGCGCCGGGCCGCCGAATGGACCCCCCGCATGGACGCGGAGACCCGCGCCCGTGAGTACAAGAGCTGGCTCAAGGCCGTCGAGCGGACCATGGGCTGGCTTGAGGACGAGGAGTAAGAACCGCATGACCACTCAGTCCACCCTGCAGTCCGTGCCTGCCCTGGGGACGCACCCGGCGTCCGGCTCGAACCCGAGCCGCGCCGAGACCCGGGAGCAGCTCTCCAAGGCGTCGTACGACCTTCTCGTGATCGGCGGGGGCATCCTGGGCATCTCCACCGCCTGGCACGCCGCGCAGTCCGGCCTCAGGGTGGCCGTGGTCGACGCCGGCGACTTCGCCGGTGCCACCTCCTCCGCCTCCTCCAAGCTGCTCCACGGCGGCCTGCGCTACCTGCAGACCGGCGCGGTGAAGCTGGTCGCGGAGAACCACTTCGAACGCCGTGCGGTCTCCCGCCAGGTGGCCCCGCACCTGGCGAACCCGCTCACCTTCTACCTCCCCGTGTACAAGGGCGGGCCGCACGGCGCGGCGAAGCTCGGCGCGGGCGTCTTCGCCTACTCGGCGCTCTCCGCCTTCGGCGACGGCGTCGGCCACCTGCTCTCCCCGGCCAAGGCCGCGCAGGACGTGCCGGAGCTGCGCACCGAGGACCTCAAGGCCGTGGCCGTGTACGGCGACGACCAGATGAACGACGCCCGGATGGCGCTGATGACGGTCCGCGCGGCCGTCGAGGCGGGCGCCGTCGTCCTCAACCACGCCGAGGTCACCGGCCTGCGCTTCACCAGGGGCCGGGTGACCGGTGCCGAACTGAAGGACCGGCTGTCCGGCGACGAGTTCGGCGTGAACGCCCGGCTGGTGCTCAACGCCACCGGCCCCTGGGTCGACCACCTGCGCCGCATGGAGAACCCGGACGCGGCCCCCTCGATCCGGCTCTCCAAGGGCGCCCACCTGGTCCTCAAGCGCACCGCGCCCTGGAAGGCGGCGCTGGCGACCCCCATCGACAAGTACCGCATCACCTTCGCCCTCCCCTGGGAGGACATGCTGCTGCTCGGCACCACCGACGAGGAGTACGAGGGCGACCCGGCGGACGTCGCGGTCAACGACAAGGACATAGCCCAGATCCTCGACGAGGCCGCGTTCTCCATCCGCGACCAGCAGCTCGACCGGGATCTGATCACGTACTCCTTCGCGGGTCTGCGGGTGCTGCCGGGCGGCCCCGGGAGCACGGCGAAGGCCAAGCGCGAGACGGTCGTGAGCGAGGGCCGGGGCGGGATGCTGTCGGTCGCCGGCGGCAAGTGGACCACCTTCCGCCACATCGGCCGTACGGTCATGAAGAAGCTGGAGTCGCTGCCGGGCCACCCGCTCGGCGAGGACTTCGAGCCGATCGCCTCGCTGCCGCGGAAGCTGCCGCTGCCCGGCGTCGCCAACCCGCGGGCGGTCGCCCACCGGCTGCTGGCCGACGGCCCGGCCGCCGGCCCGCGGATGGCGGCCGACACCGCCAGGCACCTGGCCACCCACTACGGCTCGCTCGCCTTCGACATCGCCCGCCTGGCCAACGAGAGCCCGGAGCTGGCCCGGCGCGTCCACCCGGACGCCCCGGAGATCTGGGCGCAGGTGGTCTGGGCCCGGGACCACGAGTGGGCCGAGACGCAGGACGACGTGCTGCGCCGCCGCACCACGCTGACCATCCGCGGTCTGGCCACGGACGAGGTCCGGGCCGGGGTCCAGGACCTGCTCGACAAGAAGTAGGCGCGGTTTCCCACCCCCCGCCGGGCGTGCGCGGCGGGGGGTGCGGCCCCGGCATAATGGCGGGATACATCGGATCTCTGATGGTGTCCCAGCGGCATGTCGGAGCAGGGAGGTCGACCGTGGCAGTCACCGACGAGGCGATCGAGAAGATCAAGGGCATGATCGTCTCCGGCGCGCTGCGACCCGGCGACCGGCTGCCCAAGGAGAGCCTGCTCGCCGACGAACTCGGCCTGTCCCGCAACTCGCTGCGCGAGGCGGTACGGGCGCTCTCCCTGATCCGCATCCTGGACGTGCGCCAGGGCGACGGCACCTATGTCACCAGTCTCGATCCGCAACTGCTCCTGGAGGCGCTGAGCTTCGTCGTCGACTTCCACCGCGACGACACGGTGCTGGAGTTCCTGGCCGTGCGCCGCATCCTGGAACCGGCCGCGACCGCGATGGCGGCGGCCCTGATCGGCGCGGCGGAGCTGGACGCGCTCGACGCCCAGCTCGACGCGCTCGGCGCGCAGCCCTCGGTGGAGGCCCTGGTCGCCGCCGACCTGGAGTTCCACCGGAGCATCGTGCGCGGCTCCGGCAACGCGGTGCTCTGCTCCCTGCTCGACGGCCTGTCCGGGCCCACCACCCGGGCCCGCGTCTGGCGCGGGCTGACCCAGAAGGACGCGGTGGGCCGCACCCTGCACGAGCACCGCGCGATCCTCGACGCCCTGCGCGACCGGGACGCGGAGGCGGCGCGGTCCTGGGCGACGGTGCACATCGCGTCGGTGGAGCAGTGGCTGCGCTCGACGCTGTGAGCGGTGCGCCCGGCCGGCCGGGCACCGGCCCTTCCGTCACCGGCGGACCCCGGGTGTCCGAGCGCCGGGTTCGGGGCAGTGATCCGTTCACTGGCCCGTGCAAGGGGGCTGCGGTCGTCCCCGCGGCACGCCGTAAGGTTGGGGCGTCAAGCGAGGGCACGTCGGAAGGAGGCACTGGGTGATCGAGCTCGAGGGGGTTCCCGAGCTGGTCGACCCGGTCATGGTGGCCGCGTTCGAGGGCTGGAACGATGCCGGTGACGCCGCCTCCACCGCGGTCGCGCATCTGGACACGGAGTGGAAGGGCGAGGTCTTCGCGGCGCTGGACGCCGAGGACTACTACGACTTCCAGGTCAACCGACCCACGGTGTGGATGGACGAGGGCGTCCGCAAGGTCACCTGGCCGACGACCCGGCTGTCCGTGGTGCGGGTGGGCGGCGAGAAGCCGCGCGACCTGGTTCTCGTGCGGGGCATCGAGCCGTCCATGCGCTGGCGGTCGTTCTGCAACGAGCTGCTCGGTTTCGCCCATGAGCTGGGCGTCGAGCTGGTGGTCATCCTGGGCGCCCTGCTCGGAGACACCCCGCACACCCGTCCGGTCCCGATCAGCGGGACCACCTCGGACGCGGACCTGGCCCGCCGGATGGACCTGGAGGAGACCAAGTACGAGGGCCCCACGGGCATCGTCGGCATCCTCCAGGAGGCGTGCACGCACGCCGGTGTGCCGGCCGTGTCGCTGTGGGCCGCGGTGCCGCACTACGTGTCGCAGCCGCCCAACCCGAAGGCGACGCTGGCTCTCCTGAACCGCCTGGAGGACCTGATCGACGTGCGCATCCCGCTGGGCGAGCTGCCCGAGGACGCGCGTGCCTGGCAGGTCGGCGTCGACCAGTTGGCCGCCGAGGACAGCGAGGTCGCCGAGTACGTCCAGTCGCTGGAGGAGGCCCGGGACACCGCGGAGCTGCCGGAGGCGTCGGGCGAGGCGATCGCCCGGGAGTTCGAGCGGTATCTGCGGCGGCGGGACGGGGGCCCCGGCGGCCATGCCACGGCGGAGGGGGGCGACGGTCCGCCCGGCCCGCCGTTCCGGCGGGACAGTCCGAGCGGTCGTCCCCGGCCGCCGAAGCCGCCGAAGACCGGCTCCGACGACGAGGAGTCGTCGGAGGAGTGAGCGAATGACGAGGGGCCCGCCCGGACGCTGTCCGGGCGGGCCCCTCGTCATTCGCCGTGCCAGAGGTCACTCGCCGTGCCAGAGGTCATCGCCGTGCTAGAGCGCCACGCCCATCAGCGCGTCGACGGCCCGGGAGACGACGCCGGGCGCCCCGATGTCGGTGCCGCCGCTCTCCTGCTGGCGGGCGGCCCAGCGGTCGACCGCGGCGAGCGCGGCCGGGGAGTCCAGGTCGTCCGCGAGGGCCTCGCGGATCTCCTCGACCAGTTCCCCGGCGGGCGGGCCGTCGGGCCGGGACACGGCGGCGCGCCAGCGCTCCAGCCGGGCGACGGCGTCCCGCAGCACCTGGTCGGTCCACTCCCAGTCCGCGCGGTAGTGGTGGGCGAGGAGCGAGAGCCGGATGGCGGCGGGGTCGACGCCCTCGCGGCGCAGCGCGGAGACGAAGACGAGGTTGCCCTTGGACTTGGACATCTTCTCGCCGTCGAGACCGACCATGCCGGCGTGGACGTACGCCTTCGCCATGGGGAACTCGCCGGTGAGCACCTGGGCGTGCGAGGCGCCCATCTCGTGGTGCGGGAAGGCGAGGTCGGAGCCGCCGCCCTGGACGTCGAAGCCCATGCCGAGGTGGTCGAGGGCGATGGCCACGCACTCGATGTGCCAGCCGGGCCGGCCGGGGCCGAGCGAGCCACCGTCCCAGCTCGGCTCGCCCGCGCGGGCCGCCATCCACAGCATCGGGTCGAGGGGGTTCTTCTTGCCCGGCCGGTCCGGGTCGCCGCCGCGCTCGGCGGAGAGCAGCCGCATGGCGGCGGCGTCGAGGTGCGAGACCTGGCCGAAGTGGGGGTCGGTGTCGACGGAGAAGTAGACGTCCCCCTCCAGCTCGTAGGCGGCGTTCGCGTCCCGGAGCCGCTCGACCAGCGGCACGATGCCGGGTATGGCCTCCACCGCGCCTATGTAGTGGCGCGGCGGCAGCATCCGGAGCGCCGTCATGTCCTCGCGGAAGAGGGCGGTCTCCTGCTCGGCGAGCGCGCTCCAGTCGACGCCGTCCCGTACGGCCCGCTCCAGGAGGGGGTCGTCGACGTCGGTGACGTTCTGGACGTAGTGAACCTGCCGCTTGGTGTCGAGCCACACGCGCTGAACGAGGTCGAACGCGTTGTAGGTCGCCGCGTGACCCATGTGGGTCGCGTCGTACGGCGTGATGCCGCAGACGTAGATACGGGCGACAGGACCGGGGTCGAGGGTCACCGGACCGCCGGTCGCGGTGTCGTGAATCCTCAGGTCGCGGCCCTGACCAGGCAGGGCGGGGACCTCGGAAGCGGGCCAGGCATGCATGTCATGAGCGTAACCGGACGGATGTTCCGTACACGAACCGGACCGGTGCGGATGGCCGAGGAGGCACTCTTGCGGTTCTCCCACGCGTGTGCTCGGAACCCGCGTGCCGCTACACGGGCGGCCAGGGGATCGCGGGCCATTCGCCGCCCGGTTCCGGGTGGGTGCCGGTGGCGAGCAGCGTGTCGACGCGCGCACGCGTGGCGTCGATCTCGGCGGCGGTGATCAGGGACGCCAGGCGGGCCGCCAGCCCACCGCCGTCCGCCAGCGCCTCGCGGAGCGTGCCGAGCACCCGCACGGCCTCCGCGGTGAGCGGCTCGCCCGCCCAGCCCCACAGCAGGGTGCGGAGCTTGTTCTCGGTGTGGAAACTCACCCCGTGGTCGATGCCGTACAGCAGGCCGTCGGCGGGCAGCAGGTGGCCGCCCTTGCGGTCGGCGTTGTTGATCACCGCGTCGAGGACGGCGAGCCGCCGCAGCCGCGCGTCGTCGGCGTGCACGAGCAGCGCGGTCCTGCCCTCCCCCACCTCGGCGAGGCCGACGGCCTTCCAGCCCGGTCCGGGCTCCTCGGCGTCCACCAGGGCGAGCAGCTCGGCCTCGGGGGTGATCTCGATCCAGAGCTGGACCATGCCCTCGCCGTACGGTCCGTCGCGCAGCACGGTCGGTGGCACCAGGCCCCAGCCGGTCGCCTCGGACACCGCGTGGGCGGCGACCTCGCGCTGGGCGAGGGTGCCGTCGGGGAAGTCCCACAGGGGCTGCTCACCGGCGACGGGCTTGTACACACAGGCGGCCTCACGGCCGTCGCGCGCGACCGTGCAGTAGAGCGCCGCGTTGGACGCCTCGCGGATCCGGCCGCGCACGGTCAGCTCCCCTTCGGCGAGCAGTCCGGCGAGCGCTTCGGCGGTCGTCACGCTCCGCGGCGGTATCCGTTCTGGCGCGGACATACGTGTCCTTCCGGGTCGAGCGGGAGGCTGCACAGCGGGCACGGCGGCCGCCCGGCGTTGACGACGTCGAGGGCGCGCTTGGCGAAGGCCCTGGCCTGCGCGCCGGTGAGCCGGACCCGCAACATCGGGGGTCCGTTCTCCTCGTCCTGGAGCAGCCGTTCCTCGGCCTCGGCGAGGTCCTCCTCGGACTCGGCGTCCAGCTCCACCAGGGCCTGCGCCTCGACGATCATGCGCTGGTCGTCGCCGTCCCAGGCCAGCGCCATGGTGCCGACCCGGAACTCCTCCTCCACGGGGGAGTCCAGCGGGGCGGTGTCGGAGACCTCGCCGAGCACCATGGCGGGGACCGAGGCGCTGCCGCCGCTACGGCGTACGACCTCGTCGAGGAGTTCGTCCATGCGTTCGGCGAGCGCGGCGACCTGTGTCTTCTCCAGGGCCACACTGGTCACCCGGGGGCCGGCGATGGCCTGGAGGAAGAACGTACGGCGCCCGGGCAGTCCGACCGTGCCGGCCACGAAGCGGTCCGGCGAGTCGTAGAGGAACACCTGACGGGACACGTCCTGTCTCCATTGCGAAGTCGGTGGGTGAGCACTGCGGGAACCGCTTCACCCTACTGCGGCCGACGATCACGGTGCGCCCGCACCGCCCCCGACCGTGGCGTGGTCGCCCGGCGGCTCCTCCCGCGGTGCCAGGGAGGCGAAGTCGCCGGTGTCACCGAGGCGCACGAGGTAGGGCCGCAGCCTGGTGTAGCGGATGGCGGTGACGGAACACGGTTCGACGGAGATCCGCTGGAAGAGGTCGAGATGGAGTCCGAGGGCGTCGGCGACGAGCGACTTGATGATGTCGCCGTGCGAGCACAGGAGCCAGACGGCGTCGGCGCCGTGGTCGCGCTCCACGCGTGCGTTCCACTCGCGCACCGCCTCGGCGGCACGGCTCTGCATCGCGCGCAGGGACTCGCCGCCGGGGAAGGCCGCGGCGGAGGGGTGCGACTGCACCACCTCCATCAGCGGTTCGCCGCTCAGCTCGGCGAGTTTACGGCCCGACCAGTCGCCGTAGTGGCACTCCCCGATCCGCTCGTCGCTGTGCGCGCGCAGTTCGGGCCTGGCCGCCAGCAGCGGCCGGATCGTCTCCTGGCAGCGTTGCAGGGGGCTGGCGACGACTTCGGACAGGGGCAGCCCGGCGAGCCGGGCGGGCAGTGCGGCGGCCTGTGCGGCGCCGCGGTCGTCGAGGGCGACGCCGGGTGTCCAGCCGGCGAGCACCCCCTCGGTGTTGGCGGTGGAACGTCCGTGCCTGACCAGGATCAGCGTGGGCATGCGGCAAGGGTAGGCGTACCCGGGTGAGCACCGGCGCCCGGGCGAAGGGAGAATACGTTCAGTGATCGTCGACTGTGCCATCTACCGGGACGGGCAGCGCACCGAGGGCCCGGAGGACTTCTCCGACGCCCTCGACCAGGCGCGGGCCGCGGGCGGCTTCGTGTGGATCGGGCTGCACGAGCCGACCGAGCGGGAGTTCGAGCACGTCACCCGGGAGTTCGGGCTGCACCCGCTGGCCGTGGAGGACGCCCTCAAGGCCCACCAGCGGCCCAAGCTGGAGGTGTACGACGACTCCCTCTTCCTGGTCCTGAAGCCGGTCGTGTACGAGCCGGAGAGCGACACCGTCTCCTCCGGCGAGGTGATGGTCTTCCTCGGCGACGCCTTCGTGGTGGTCGTCCGGCACGGCGAGGGCGCCCCGCTGAAGGCCATCCGGCAGCGGCTGGAGCGGGAGCCGGAACTGCTCGGCAAGGGCCCGACGTCGGTGCTGTACGCCATCGCGGACGCCACCGTCGACCACTATCTGGACGTGGCGACCGAACTCCAGACGGACCTGGAGGAGCTGGAGACGGAGGTGTTCTCGCCGGACGGCGGGGGCTCCCGGAACACGGCCTCGCGGATCTACACCTTCAAGCGGCAGATCCTGGAGTTCCGCCGGGCGACCGGGCCGCTGGCGGTGCCGGTCCACCGGCTGGCGGGCACCGGCGCGTTCGGCTCCGCGGTGCCCTTCGTGGACGACCGGGCGCGCCCGTTCTTCCGGGACGTGCACGACCACCTGACGCGGGTGAACGAGTCGGTGGAGAACCTGGACCGGCTGGTCTCGGACATCCTGTCGGCGCACCTGGCGCAGATGAGCGTCCGGCAGAACGACGACATGCGGAAGATCTCCGCGTGGGCGGCGATGGCCGCGGTCCCGACGATGATCGCCGGGGTCTACGGCATGAACTTCGAGCACATGCCCGAGCTGAGCTGGTCGTGGTCCTACCCGGCGGTGATCGTGCTCATGGCGGTGCTGGAGGTTCTGCTGTTCCGGCTCTTCAAACGCCGGGGCTGGCTGTAGTCCGGGCGCCTTCGCCGGCTCCGGCGGCTCTGGTCCGGGCGCCTTGGCCGGCTCTGGTCCGGGCGCCTTCGCGGGCTCCGGTCCGGGCGCCCGCGGGAGCCCGCCGGGCGGGTCAGGCGAACTCGGGGGCGGCGGACGCCGGGCCGCCGAGCGCGTCGCGGTGTTCGGGCATCCTGAGGTCCACCATGCGGCGCCAGCCGCCGAGCCGCTCGTAGGCGTACCTCGCGTGGATGCCCGCGCGCAGGACGGCGGACTTGGCCCCGGACCAGCCGAGGACGCGTCCCATCCGGGCCATGACCGCGAGGCTGACGTCCCGGTGGACGCCGATCTCGGCGAGCGCGCACTCGCGCAGGGTGCGCTGGATGCGGCGGCCGTGTCCGGCGGCGGCGAAGCGGAGCAGTTCCTCGTGGGAGTAGGCCAGGTGGGCGTCCTCGTCACTGGAGATCATCCGGATGGCCCGGCCCACGTCGGGGTGGTCGGCGAAGTACGCGCGGAGCATCTCCATCTGGTCGGCGGCCCGCTGCTCGGTGACCCTGCTGTGCGCCAGGTACGTGACGATGTCGTCCACGGTGAGGGGCTGGTCGGCGGTGAGCTTCTCGTGGGCCAGACCGATGCCGTGCCGCTCCAGCAGCGCCGTGTAGTCGGTCTCCGGGGGCACCTCGACGGGCTCCAGCCCGCGCTTCTTGAGCAGGGCGGTGAAGAGGCGGCCGTGCTTCTCCTCGTCCGCGCCGTGCCGGGCGATCTTGGGCGCGAGGGCGCGTTCGCTGTCGGGCACCAGCGCCGCGATGCGCCCGTTCTCCCAGCCGCCCTGCGACTCACCGCTGGCCGCGATGGAGCAGAAGAGCCGGAAGGACTCGTCGTGGTCGAGGATCTCCTGGAACAGACTCCTGGCCGAAAGCATCATCGCTCACCTCTCCGCCTGCGCGGGGTCCTGGCGAAAGACGAGTCAAGTGCGGGACGGACGGCGGGGCAACACCTGGGTCGGACAACTCCGCCGAACGGGGGACGGTTCGGGGCGCGCGGGGCGTAACCACGCGCGTGCGGACGCGTTGTTCCCGTGACGGCCGTGGCGGGGAAGACCCCCGAGCCCCCACCACGGCCGTGAAACCTCTCCCGTGTCCCCCGCGCGTGCTACGCGACCCCGGCGCGCTCCAGGGCCTCCGTGCCGGCCCGCAGGGCGGCGATCCGCTCGTCCAGCGTGAAGCCCGCGGGAGCCAGGGTCAGGGTGGTGACCCCGGCCGCCGCGTAGGCGCGCATCCGGTCGGCGATCCGGTCCACGGAGCCCAGCAGCGTGGTCTGGTCGATCAGGTCGTGCGGTACGGCGGCGGCCGCGCCCTCCTTGTCGCCGGACAGGTACTTGTCCTGGATCTCGGCGGCCTCCTTCTCGTACCCCATGCGCCGGGCGAGCTGGTTGTAGAAGTTCTGCTTGCGGCTGCCCATGCCGCCGACGTACAGCGCGGTGTACGGGCGGAAGGTGTCGGCGAGCGCGGCGACGTCCTGGTCCTCGCCGAGGGCGAGCGGAACGGTCGGGCAGACGTCGAAGCCGTCCAGGGTCCGGCCCGCCTTCTCGCGTCCGGCGCGCAAGGGGCGGATCGCGGTCTCCTCCAGGTGGTCGGCGGAGGGGAAGATCAGCAGGGCGCCGTCGGCGATCTCGCCGGTCTGCTCCAGGTTCTTCGGGCCGATCGCGGCGATGTACAGCGGGATGTGCTCGCGCTGCGGGTGCACGGTCAGCTTGATCGGCTTGCCGGGGCCGTCGGGCAGCGGCAGCGTCCAGTGCTCGCCCTGGTACGACAGGCGCTCGCGGGTCATCGCCTTGCGCACGATCTCGACGTACTCCCGGGTCCGGGCGAGCGGCTTGTCGAACTTGACCCCGTACCAGCCCTCGGAGACCTGCGGGCCGGAGACGCCGAGGCCGAGGCGGAAGCGTCCGCCGGAGAGCGAGTCGAGGGTGGCGGCGGTCATCGCGGTCATCGCGGGCTGGCGCGCGGGGATCTGGAAGATGGCCGAGCCGACGTCGATGCGCTCCGTCTGTGCGGCGACCCAGGTGAGCACCGTCGCGGCGTCGGAGCCGTACGCCTCGGCGGCCCAGCAGACTGCGTAACCGAGCCGGTCGGCCTCCCGGGCGACGGCGAGGTTGTCCGCGTCCATTCCGCCGCCCCAGTAGCCGAGGTTGATCCCGAGCTGCATGGCCGATCCCCTTACTGATCAGTAACGTCCCTGGTACCCCGACCTTAGCGTGGGGAAATGGGTTGTCCACAGCCCCCCACAGGGCAACCCGTGGCCAGTAATCTCGGCGTTCATGGAGCAGAGGTATCTCGGCCGCACCGGCCTGCGCGTGTCCCGCATCGGGCTCGGCACCCTGACGTGGGGCCGGGACACCGACGAGCACGACGCCTCGGACCTCTTGAAGACGTTCTGGGACGCGGGCGGGACCCTCGTCGACACGGCGGACGTGTACGGCGACGGGGAGGCCGAGTACCTGCTGGGGCGGCTCATGGGGAGCCTGGTGCCGCGGCGGGACCTGGTGATCTCGACCAAGGCGGGCAGCCTCGCCGATCCCGACCGGCCCGTCGACGGCTCCCGCGGCCATCTGCTCGCCGCGCTGGACGCCTCCCTCGCCCGCCTGGGCACGGACCACGTCGACGTCTGGCACGTCCACGCCTACGACCCGTACACCCCGCTGGAGGAGACCCTGCACGCCCTGGACCTCGCGGTGAGCAGCGGTCGCGCCCGGTACGCGGGGGTCGCCAACTTCTGCGGCTGGCAACTGGCCAAGGCGGCGACCTGGCAGTTGGCCGCGCCGGGGGCGCGCACCCGGCTGGCGAGCACGCAACTGGAGTACTCACTGCTGCAGCGCGGGGTCGAGCGGGAGGTGCTGCCCGCCGCCCTCGACCTGGGCGTCGGTCTGCTGCCGTCCTCACCGCTCGGGCGTGGGGTGCTCACCGGCAAGTACCGGACCGGGACCCCCTCCGACTCGCGTGGCGCCTCGGCGCACATGGCGCCGTTCGTCGCGCCCTATCTGGACGACGCGGCCGGCCGCATCGTGGAGGCGGTGTCCACGGCGGCGGACGGGCTCGCGGTCACCCCGTTGCAGGTGGCCCTCGCCTGGGTCCGGGACCGGCCCGGGGTGGCCGCCCCGATCGTCGGCGCACGCAACGCGCGGCAGCTCACGGCCGCGTTGTCAGTGGAGGCCCTTAGTCTTCCTGACGAGATCTGCCGGGCGCTCGACGACGTGTCGGAGCCCGAGCACCGCTATCCCGATCACGACTGGAGCACGCTGTGAGCACGGAGCCCGAGCCCGCCGAGGAGGCCGCGGACGACGCCGAGCCGGGGACGCCGGACACCGCGGGGAAGGACGCGGCGACGGTACCGGTGGACGGGGAGAGCGGCGACGGCCCCGGCGTGGAGGGCGGGGCCGACGCCGGGGCCGACGGCGCGGAGGAGACCGGCGGCGAAGCAGACGCGGCAGACGAAGCAGGCACGGCAGACGCGGCGGGTGAGGCCGGCGAGGCCAAGTTGTCCGAGGCCGCGGCCGAGCTGGCCGCTCAGCGGGTCGAGCGGGAGCGGATCGCGCGGCGGAAGGCGGAGAAGGCGAGCATCGCGAGCGGCGCCAAACTCAGCGGCACGGCGGCCGACCTGCTCGCCGCCGTGCGGGCCGTGGAGAGCGGCGAGAAGCCGGTGGCGACCGTCTTCGCCGATCCCGCGCCCGCCCCGCGCCGCCCGGCCCCGGAGGCCGGGCCGGCCCCTCGGTCCCCGCTCGAACCGGAGCGGACGGCCGGCCCGTCCCCCGCACCCGCCGCCGGGACCGTCCGGGCCGTGGGGCAGGTGCTGGCCGAGGGCGGCGCACCCGAGGCGCTCGCCGCGCAGGTGGCCGAGGTGCTCGGCGAGGGCGCGCCGGAGGCGCTGCGTGCCGACCCGTGGCTGCTGCTGCGGGTCGCCGGGGTGCGGCCGGAGCAGGCCGACGGCTTCGCGCGGGCGCTGCTGGGAGCCGAGTCCCGCCCGGACGACGAGCGGCGCGGGCGGGCGGTCACCGGGTGGCTCCTGGAGCAGGCGGCCCTGGCCGGACACACGGCGCTGGAACTGTCGCGGCTCACGGCCACCCTCGCCCAGCGGGGCGTGCCGGACCCTGACGCCGCCGTCCAGAGCACGCTCGCCGAGGGCGACGCCCTGGCCTTCCAGGACGCCCTGGAGGAGACCGGCGGCCCGGCCCGCCCCGAGACGCGGGCCGGCGGCGACGGGGAGGAGTCCGAGGCCGAGGAGCGGCCGGTGCGGGTGCTGCTCGGTCTGGAGCGGTACGCGCTCGCCGAGGAGAGCCTGGCCGACGGCCTCGCCCGGCTGGTCGGCTCGGCGCCGAAGCAGGACGGCGCGGCGGCGGACTGGGAGCGGGCCGCCGGCTCGGCGGAGGGTGCCGCCGCCGACCTGATCCGCGCGGTGGGCGGCCACGGCCTGGTCCTGCACACCGGCGGCGAGGCGGCCCTGGCCGAACCGGCGGCCCTGCTGCGCGCCGCGCGCGCACTGGGCCTGCGCGCCTTCGCCGCCACCCCCGGCCCGTCCGGACGGGCCCGCTTCGCCGCCCTCCTGGACGGCCACGGCTCCGGTTCCGGCGCCGCCTCCCCGGCGGGCGGGATTTTGGCGGACGAGGTCCCCGCGGTCGCCACCGTGGACGGGCTGCTGGCCGGGACCGAGGGTCCGGGACGGGACGCGGAAGGTGCGCTCGACCTCGACCTGCTGGTCGTGCCGGACGCGCCGCAACTGGACGTGGAGGCCGCCGCCCTGCTGGTGGAGTCACTGCCGGACGGGGCTCGGCTGGTGCTGGCCGGTGACCCCGGGGTGCTGTGGTCGGCGGGTCCCGGGCGGGTCTTCGCCGATCTGCTGGCGGCCCGGATCTGTCCGCAGATCGCCTCGCGGCGGCCCGATCCGGGCCCGCTGGGCGAGCTGGTCTCCGGCATCGGCATCGGCGAGCTGGGCCAGGTCGAGGCGCCGGGCAAGGAGGTCGTGATCGTGCCGGTGCGGGACGCGGGCGAGGCGGTGCACCGCACGGTGCAGCTCGTCGCGGACTCGGTGCCGAGGGCGATCGGGGTGCCCGCCGAGGAGACCCAGGTGATCACGCCGGGTCATGGCGGAGCGGCCGGTACCCGGGTGCTGAACGCGGCGCTCAAGGAACGGCTCAACCCGGGGCCGGGCCGTTTCGGCGGCTTCGACCCCGGCGACCGCGTCGCCTACTCCCCCGCGCCGGGCCGTACGCTGCCGGGCACGGTGGCCGGGGCCGACGCCGAGGGGCTGCGGCTGACCTGCGCGGGCGAGGCCGTACTCGTACCGAGGGAGCGGGTGGCGGGGCAGGTGCGGCACGGGTGGGCGCTGACCGCGCACCAGGCGGCGGGCGGGCGGTGGCCGGCCGTGGTGGTGGTGCTGCCCGGTGACGCCGCGCAGGCGCTCAGTCGGCCGTGGGTGTACACGGCGTTCGGCCGGGCCGCCCGGCATCTGTCCGTCGTGCACGGCGTGGACCAGGCGCTGCCGCGGTCCGTCGCCGAAGTGCCGGCCAAGCCGCGGACGACCCGGCTGCCGGTGCTGCTCGCCCCGCAGGCCCCGGCGCGGGAGGCCTGAGGGACCTGGCGGGACCCAGGCACACCGCGGCGGCGGTCACGGGAGGTGTTCCCGTGACCGCCGCCGCCGTGGTCGTGCTCGTGGTCGTGCTCGTGGTCTTGCTCGTGATCGTGAACGTCGTCGTGATCGTGATCGTCGTCGTACTCGCCGTTGCCGGTTCGGCACCGTCCGCTCAGCGGTCGGCGTCCAGCCGTTCCAGTTCCTCGACCTCGTCCTCGTCCAGTTCGTCGTCGAGGTCCGGGTCCAGCTCGGTGTCGAGGGCGTCCTCGACGGCGTCCGCGGGGCCCGCCTCGTCGTCGAGATCGTCCAGGTCGTCCAGGTCGTCGTCGCTCTCGTCGTCGAAGACGGAACTGGCGTCGAACCGGCAGACCACCCGCTGCGGGTCGACCTGTTCGAAGGGGGCCTCCAGCCACTCGCCGGCCTCGGCGGGTTCGTCCGCGGCCGTGACCCACAGCGTGGAGTCGCCCTCCTCCAGACCGAACTCCTTGTGCCGGGAGGCGATCTCGTCCGCCTCGAACTCGCCGAAGAGGAGGCCGAGGGCGCCGTGCACGGTGCCGGAGACTTCCGCGCCCGGAGCGCGCTCGTCGTCGGCGTCCTCCACGCGGCGGGCCTGTGCCAGCAGCCGCTGCGGTTCCACCACGGCGTAGTCGCGGCGGATCAGCACACTCAGCGCGTTCGGTTCCTCCGGTCCCGTGTACGGCGGCAGCTCGTCCTCCGCGGCGGGGATCTCGAAGGGCGTGACCTCGTCGTAACGGTCGTAGAGCAGCTCGTCGTACGCCTCGGCGGCGGCGGCCAGTTCGTTGAACGCTTCGTAGACGGCCGGGTCGTCCTCACCCGACCGGCGCTCGACCGCGGCCAGATGGCGGTCGAGCGCGGTCTTGACCGCCTCTGCGGCGGCGCGTACCTCGGCAGCGGTGGGCTGCACAGCATCAGACATACCGCAGACGCTATCCGTACCGGACCCCAGCCCGCACAATAGATGCGATGCCGGAATACGAATTTGTCGACGTGTTGGTGCCGCGCGGGGTGTCCCGCAGGGAGACGACACGCCTGCTGACGGACCACGCCGAGTACGGACACTGGGAGTTGTACCGCCTGAGCCTGTTGCGCGACGGCAGCCGCCGGGTGCGGCTGCGTCGGCGCATCATCCGACAGGTGCGCGCCACCTGGTGAGCCGGGGCGGACCCCGGGCCCCGACGGGGACGGAGCGGGCCCCGCCGACGCGGGGGCCGCTCCGTCGGCGCGCGGGTGTGCGTCACACCCTGGCGCGTGCCTTGCGGTAGAGCACCGCGCCCGCCAGCAGGGCGCCGGCACCGGCCGGCAGGGCGAGGCCGAGCGGCAGTTCGTTACCGGTCTCGGCGAGCTGCGCGGGGGGCTGGCCGCCGGGCTGATCGGTGGAGACGCCCGGCGTCTCGGGGTGGTCGCCGGGAGGAGTGACGGGGGTCTCGGGGTTGCCCGGCTCACCGGGGTTCCCGGGCTCACCGGGGTTTCCCGGCTCACCGGGATTGCCGGGCTCTCCCGGCTCTCCCGGCTCTCCCGGCTCTCCCGGCTCACCCGGCTCACCCGGCTCACCCGGCTCACCCGGCTCTCCCGGCTCTCCCGGCTCTCCCGGCTCACCAGGGTGACCAGGGTCACCCGGAGGGGTTCCGTGGCCGCCGCCCCCCTGCTCGCAGTCGTTGCCCACGACCGCGTTGCCGACGCCGACCACGGAAGCGTTGTTTCCGCAGAGGTTCACCGGCACATGCACCGGTGCCTGGATGAGGTTGCCCGAGCCGACGCCGGGCGAGTCGGTGGCGTGGCCTACGGCGTGCGAACCACCGTGCCCCGAGCCACCGTGTCCCGAGCCGCCGTGCCCCCCGCCGGTCCCGCCACCGTCCCGGTTGGCGCAGGTGTTGCCCACGGCCGGGTTGAGGAGGCCGACGACGTTGACCGTGTTGCCGCAGAGGTTCACCGGGACGTGTACCGGTGCCTGCACCGCGTTGCCGGAGAGCACGCCGGGCGACCCGGAGGCGGCACCCTCCGCACCGGCGCCCGTCGCGTGGGCGGTACCGCTCGCGGCGGCGGCGATCACACCGGTGGCCGCCGCCATCGTCATCAAGCCCTTACGGGTGACCTGTCGCATGTGCTGATTCCCTGCCTTCGATCCTGTGTCCGACGTGTACGGAGGCCGGTCGGCCCCGGAGCGCATGGGGCGCGCTCCGGGGCCGACCGGTTCAGTCCTTCATGGGGCGAGGCGCAACGTCACTTGTTGACGCAGGTGTTGCCGAAGGCGGGGTTCAGCAGACCGATCACGTTGACCGTGTTGCCGCAGAGGTTCACCGGGACGTGTACGGGAACCTGGACGACGTTGCCGGAGAGCACGCCCGGGGACCCGACGGCGGCACCCTGCGCACCGGCGTCGGCAACGGCGAGGCCCGCGCCGGCGAGAACGAGACCACCGGTGGCGGCGGCAGCGGCGACGACCTTCTTGAGCATTGTTCCTCCTAGTTGGCAAGTGCGATCCAATGTGCGGATCACATGACCAATAACGAGGAGGGAGTAATCGGGCTACGAGCTTATGGTCGCATTCACCCTTCCCGGTCGGGTCCCGTACGTCCGGCCGATTAACGGAGTGTCGTTTCAGCGGTTCATTTCCGGACGCTTCGCTTGTACCACCGCCGCCTCAGGACGCGTCGAGGAAGCGGTCCAGGACGCGCACTCCGAACTTGAGGCCGTCCACCGGCACCCGCTCGTCGACGCCGTGGAACATCCCGGCGAAGTCCAGCTCCGGCGGGAGCTTGAGCGGTGCGAAGCCGAAGCCCCGGATACCGAGGTCGTCGAAGGACTTCGCGTCCGTGCCGCCGGAGAGCATGTAGGGGATCGCCTTGGCGGCCGGGTCCTCCGCGACCAGCGCGGACTGCATGGCGGCGACGAGCGCCCCGTCGAAGGTGGTCTCGACGGCCTTGTCGGAGTGCACGTCCTCGCGGCGCACCTTCGGGCCGAGGATCCGGTCCAGGTCGGCGAGGAACTCGTCCTCGTGGCCGGGCAGGAAGCGGCCGTCCACGTGGGCGGTGGCCTCGCCCGGAATGACGTTCACCTTGTAACCGGCACCGAGCTGGGTCGGGTTGGCGGTGTTGCTCAGGGTCGCGCCGATGAGCTTGGCGATGCCGCCGAGCCGGGCGAGCGTGGACTCCATGTCCTCGGGGTCCAGGTCGGTGCCGAGCGCGTCGCCGAGTTCGTCGAGGAAGGCCCGGGTCGTCTTGGTCACGCGGACCGGGAACCTGTGCCGGCCGAGGCGGGCGACGGCCTCCGACAGTTCGGTGATGGCGTTGTCGCGGTGGATCATCGAGCCGTGCCCGGCGGTGCCGGCCACGGTCAGCTTCATCCAGTGCATGCCCTTCTCGGCCGTCTGGATCAGGTAGAGCCGGCGCTCCTCGCTCACGGTGAAGGAGAAGCCGCCGACCTCGCTGATCGCCTCGGTGACGCCCTCGAAGAGGTCGGGGTGGTGGTCGACGAGGTGGCGGGCGCCGTAGGTGCCGCCGGCCTCCTCGTCGGCGAGGAAGGCGAGGACGATGTCGCGCGGCGGCTTGCGTCCGCTGCGCATCCGGTCCCGGACGACCGCGAGGGTCATCGCGTCCATGTCCTTCATGTCGACGGCGCCGCGCCCCCACACGCACCCGTCGGCGATCTCGCCGGAGAACGGGTGGTGGGTCCAGTCGTCCGCGTTGGCCGGGACGACGTCGGTGTGGCCGTGGATGAGCAGCGCGGGCCGCGACGGGTCCTCGCCCTCGATCCGGGCCACCGTGGAGGCGCGCCCCGGGTGCGACTCGAAGATCTTCGGTTCGAGGCCGACCTCGGCGAGCTTCCCGGCGACGTACTCGGCCGCCTCGCGCTCACCCGGCCCGGAGTGGTCGCCGTAGTTGCTGGTGTCGATCCGGATCAGCTCGCGGCAGAGGTCCACGACCTCGTCCTCGCCGGTGACGCTTCCGGTCCTGCCCGAGTCGCTCACGTGCTTTCCTCCCGCTGTCACTGCTGGTGGGTCCCCCTCATACTCCTCCCTGGGCGGGTGCCGCCCAAGGCCGGACCCGGCCCGTCACACGCCGTTCACGCGTCGGGCGGGGGTGATCGGGCACCCCTGGGAGCCTGGTAATGTTTACGTCGTCGCCGCGGGCAGAGCTCGCACGACAGACACCTTGTCCGGGTGGCGGAATGGCAGACGCGCTAGCTTGAGGTGCTAGTGCCCTTTATCGGGCGTGGGGGTTCAAGTCCCCCCTCGGACACCAGTATCAGTAACCAGTAACACCGGTGAATTCCAGTGAAGCACCGTGGATCACAGCGGAAGGCCCCTGATCATCAGGGGCCTTCCGCTTTTCCCGCCCGCCGCGCCGACCGGGCACAATGGCCCCCATGAGCGCGCGTACCTGCCCCTGCGGAGTGTCCGAGCCGTACGAGGCGTGCTGCGGCCGGTTCCACACGGGCGCCGTCGCCGCGCCGACCGCCGAGGCGCTGATGCGCTCGCGGTACAGCGCCTTCGTACGACGGGACGCGGCGTATCTGCTGCGGACCTGGCATCCGCGGACCCGGCCCGCGACGCTCGACCTGGACGCGGGGACGCGGTGGGCCGGGCTGGAGATCCTGGACACCACCGGCGGGTCCGCGTTCCACACCACCGGCACCGTGACCTTCCGGGCGTCCTACCGCGGCGGTTCGCTGCACGAACGGAGCCGGTTCGAGCGGGTCGACGGGGCGTGGGTGTACATCGACGGCGAGTTCCTCACCACCTGAGGGCCGAGGGGGGGCGAGAAGGGCCGAGGGGGGCGAGATCGAGCGGGGCCCTGACCGGGGTACCCCGGTCAGGGGGCCAGGATGTCCAGTTCCTGGAGTGCCCCGACCGTGATCTCCCGGGTCAGCGACTCCGCGCGGACGGCGTCCCGCGCGCGGACCGCCTCCGCGAGCCGGACGTGCAGGGTGACGGCGGCCGGATCGGGGTCCTCGAACATCACGTCGTGGTGGGTGCGGCCGGTGAGGACCTCGGCGACGACATCGCCGAGACGGGCGAACATCTCGTTGCCCGACGCGGTAAGGATCACGCGGTGGAAGGCCACATCGTGGAAGAGGTACTGGTCCAGCTTGTGGCCGCTGGAGTTGGCGACCATGCCGAGCGCGCAGGCGGTCAGTTCGGCGCGCTGCTCGTCGGTGGCGTGCCGGGCGGCCAGGCTCGCCGCGACCGGCTCGACCGCCGAGCGCAGCACGGTCAGCGAGCGCAACTGGCGCGGCCGTTCGCAGCCGGCCAGCCGCCAGCGGATGACCTGCGGATCGTAGACGTTCCACTCCCGCTCGGGCAGGACGGTCACCCCCACCCGGCGGCGCGACTCGACCAGGTGCATGGACTCCAGGACGCGGACCGCCTCGCGCATCACCGAGCGCGACACCTCGAAGCGCTGCGCCAGCTCGTCGGTGCGCAGAACGCTGCCGGCGGGGTACTCGCCCGCGGTGATGGAAGGCCCGAGGGAGTCCAGTACCCGGCCGTGCAGCCCCCGGCCCGTTGTGCTCATGCACTCAGCGTACGTGCCGGATCACGGGAAGAAAAAGTCAGACTTATATGTCACAGCCCCTTGAATTCGTCGTACCTTATGCGTTTCAGTTGCGTCGACATCACGTGTCGACGAAGACAGCGAGAGCATGATGCAGCGACTCCAGACCCCCCATGTCGTCGTGGTCATGGGCGTGGCGGGCACCGGGAAGACCACCATCGGTCCCCTGCTCGCGGCGCGCCTCGGCGTTCCCTACGCCGAGGGCGACGACTTCCATCCGCCGGCCAACATCGCCAAGATGACGGCCGGCACCCCGCTGACCGACGACGACCGGTGGCCGTGGCTGGACGCCATCGGCACCTGGGCGCACGGGCGGGCGGGACTGGGCGGGGTGGTGAGCAGTTCGGCGCTGAAGCGGGCGTACCGTGACCGGCTGCGGGCGGCCGCCCCCGGGGTGGTGTTCGTGCATCTCACCGGCGACCGCGCACTGATCGAGGACCGGATGTCCCACCGGCAGGGCCACTTCATGCCGACCGCGCTGCTCGACTCGCAGTTCGCCACCCTCCAGCCGCTGGAGGAGGACGAGGCGGGGGTCGCGGTGAGCGTCGCCGGCGGCCCCGAGGAGATCGCCGCGCGGGCGGTCGACGCCCTGCGGGCGCTCCCCGAGCCCACTCGGTAGGCCCCTGCCACCCCCGGACGCCCCACCCCCGGACGCCCCACCCCCGGACGCCGCCCCGCACCCCCGCACCCCCGTCACCGCACCACCATCACCGCAAGGGATTCACCGTGACCAGACTCAGCGTCGAGATGCTGGCAGCGGACACCGTCGAGCCGATCACCTCGGCCGGCCATGCCCAGTTGGGCATCGCCGTGCTGCTGGGCATCGCCGTCATCGTCCTGCTGATCACCAAGTTCAAGCTGCATGCCTTCCTGTCCCTGACCATCGGGTCGCTGGCGCTCGGCGCGTTCGCCGGGGCGCCGCTGGACAAGGTGATCACCAGCTTCACCAGTGGACTGGGCTCCACCGTCGCGGGCGTGGGCGTGCTGATCGCCCTCGGCGCGATCCTCGGCAAGATGCTCGCCGACTCCGGCGGCGCGGACCAGATCGTGGACACGATCCTGGCCAAGGCGTCCCCGCGCTCGATGCCGTGGACGATGGTGCTGATCGCCTCCGTCATCGGGCTGCCGCTCTTCTTCGAGGTCGGCATCGTCCTGCTGATCCCGGTCGTCCTGATGGTCGCCAGGCGCGGCAACTACTCGCTGATGCGGATCGGCATCCCGGCGCTGGCCGGCCTGTCCGTGATGCACGGTCTGGTGCCGCCGCACCCCGGTCCGCTGGTCGCGATCGACGCACTCGACGCCAACCTCGGGGTGACGCTGGCGCTCGGTGTGCTGATCGCCATCCCCACGGTGATCATCGCCGGTCCGCTGTTCTCGAAGGTCGCGGCCCGCTGGGTGGACGTCCCCGCCCCGGAGCGGATGATCCCGCAGCGCGCCTCGGAGGACTTGCAGAAGCGTCCCGGCTTCGGCGCCACCCTGGGCACCATCCTGCTGCCGGTCGTGCTGATGCTGGCCAAGGCGCTCGTCGACATCATCGTCGACGACCCCGACCACCTGGTGCAGCGCGTCTTCGACGTCATCGGCAACCCGCTGATCGCCCTGCTCGCCGCCGTCATCGTCGGAATCTTCACGCTGCTGCGGCCCGCCGGGTTCGCCAAGGACCGCGTCACGGGCCTGGTCGAGAAGGGGCTCGCGCCGATCGCGGGCATCCTGCTGATCGTCGGCGCGGGCGGCGGCTTCAAGCAGACGCTGATCGACTCCGGCGTGGGGCAGATGGTCCTGGAGATCTCCGAGGACTGGTCGATCCCGGCGCTGCTGCTGGCCTGGCTGATCGCGGTGGCGATCCGGCTGGCGACCGGTTCGGCGACGGTGGCGACCGTCTCGGCGGCCGGTCTGGTCGCGCCGCTGGCGGCCGACATGTCGACCACCCACGCGGCCCTGCTGGTGCTCGCCATCGGCGCCGGTTCGCTCTTCTTCAGCCACGTCAACGACGCCGGCTTCTGGCTGGTGAAGGAGTACTTCGGGCTCGACGTCGGCCAGACCATCAAGACGTGGTCGCTGATGGAGACGATCATCTCGGTGGTCGGCGGCGGTCTGGTGCTGCTCCTGTCCCTGATCCTTTAGCTCCCCCGGCCGATCAGGTGGCCGGTCTTTCCGGCTTCTGATCGTTCTCCCGCTGCTCCTGGTTGGATGGCCGCATGAGCGCTGCTGACGAGATCCTCGACATCGTCGACGAGCACGACCGGGTCGTCGGCCGGTCGCCGCGCGGTGCGGTGTACGCCGGAGGGCTGCGCCACCGTTGCGTCTTCGTCCAGGCCAGGGACGCCGAGGGACGGATCTTCGTACACCGCCGGACACCGGAGAAGCTGGTCTTCCCCTCCCTGTACGACATGTTCGTCGGCGGGGTGGTGGGCGCGGGCGAGTCCTACGACGACGCGGCGCTGCGCGAGGCGGAGGAGGAACTGGGGGTGCGCGGGCTGCCGCGCCCGCGGTTCCTCTTCAAGTTCCTGTACGACGACGGCGGCGGCCGCACCTGGTGGTCGGCGGTGTACGAGGTGCGGTGCGAGGCCGACGTACAGCCGCAGGCGGAGGAGGTGGCCTGGCACGCGTTCCTGCCGGAGGAGGAAGTGCGGCGGCGGCTGGACGAGTGGGAGTGGGTGCCGGACGGGCTGGCGGCGTACGAACGGCTCGTCGGGGATGCGGGCCCGGACCGGTCCTGACCTGGTGGGCCGGGCCGGCCGGTGTGCGCCGGCCCGGCCGATAAGGTCGCTCACGTGATCGACTTCGCACGGAACGTCCGGCTCTGGTTCGCGCCCGAGGAGGTGCGGCGGGAGGGCAGGACACCCGACTACCGGTTCTCGCTCGCCAACGAGCGCACCTTCCTCGCCTGGCTGCGCACCGCGCTCGCGCTGATCGGCGGCGGCTTCGCCGTGGACCAGTTCCTTCCCGGTCTGCGCTGGGGCTGGCGGGTGGGCCTGGCGCTCGCGCTGCTGGCGTCGGGCGTGCTGTGCGCGCTGCGGGCGGTCGACCACTGGGTGCGCTGCGAGCGGGCCATGCGCCGGGGCGAGGATCTGCCGGTCTCCCGCTTTCCCGCGCTGCTCGGTGTGGTCGTCGCGGTCGTGGCCGTCGCCATGGTCGCCGTGGTCCTGGCCGGGTGGGAGGGATGAGCGACCCTGGCCGGGTGGGAGGGATGAGCGACGGTCCCGGCGGGGCCGCCGTCCCCGCCCGGGACCCGGGGTTGCAGCCCGAGCGCACGCGGCTGGCCTGGCGCCGGACCACCCTGGCGGGCGCGGTGGCCGCCGTGCTCGCCACGAAGAGTGCGCTGCGCGGTGACGCCTCGGCCGTCTCCGTGGCCGCCGGGGTCCTCACCGGCGTCCTGTGGCTGGGCCTGCTGCTCCTCGCCCACCGGCGCATCAGCACCGTCGCGTCCTCGGGCCACCCGCCGGCGCTCGGCCCGCCGCACGCCGCCGCCGTCGCCCTGTGCACGGTGGCGATGGCCGCGTGCGGGGCGGTGCTGATCACGAATTGAGCGCGGGCACGATCCTGTGCGGCAGGTCCACCGGGCCGGGGCGGACGAAGGGTGGCGTCCGCCGTGGTGGTCGACGGCGTACGGGTCCCTCGGTCAGTGGCCCAGGGCCGCCGGCACCCGTGGCCCCGATCACGTTCCGCTTTCCCTCTGGACGGCATACCGACCGGTCGGCATCATGTGTCCCGGTACTGTTCAGCCCCCCCCGGAGGAGCCACGATGAGCCCCGATCATCCGCCAGGACTCGACCTCGACCGGCTGCGGGCGCTGCTCGACCGCGAGCGGCCCGGCCTGGTGAACGGCCCGCTGACCGGCAGGCTGATCGAGGGCGGACGGTCGAACCTCACCTACTCGGTCTCCGACGCCTCCGCGCGCTGGGTGGTGCGACGCCCGCCGCTCGGCCATGTGCTGGCCACGGCGCACGACATGAAGCGCGAGCACCGGGTGATCAGCGCGCTGCACCCGACCGAGGTGCCGGTGCCCCGCACCGTACTGCTCTGCGAGGACCAGGAGGTCCTCGGAGCGCCGTTCTACGTGATGGAGTTCGTCGAGGGCACGCCCTACCGCACCGCCGACCAGCTCGCCCCGCTCGGGCCCGAGCGCACCCGGGGCGCGGTGCTGAACCTGGTCGACACGCTCGTGGCGCTGCACGCGGTGGACCCCGGTGCGGTGGGCCTCGCCGACTTCGGCCGCCCGGACGGCTTCCTGGACCGGCAGCTCCGCCGCTGGGCCAAGCAGCTCGACGCCTCCCGCGACCGCGAGCTGGCCGGCATCGACGAGCTGCACGCCACGCTCGGCCGGGAACTGCCCAGCTCCCCCGCCCCCGCCGTGGTGCACGGCGACTACCGGCTGGACAACGTCCTGATCGGCGACGACGACCGGATCAAGGCGGTCCTCGACTGGGAGATGTCCACTCTCGGCGATCCGCTGACCGATTTGGGCCTGCTGGTGATGTACAGCCAGCGGCTCGGCATGCCCGACTCGCCCGTCTCCACCACCGCCGAGGCGCCCGGCCATCCCTCGCCCGAGGAGCTGATCGAGCGGTACGCGGCGCGCTCGGGGCGCGATGTCTCGGCCGTCTCCTGGTACACGGCGTTCGCCTGGTTCAAGCTCGCCGTGATCCTGGAGGGCATCCACTACCGCTACACCCTGGGCCAGACGGTCGGGCGCGGCTTCGACCGCATCGGCGACCTGGTCCCCGTCTTCATCGACCACGGACTGACCACCCTTCAGGAAGGCTGACCCGCATGGACTTCGCGTTCGACGCGCGCACCGAGGAACTGCGCGCCAAGCTGCTCGCCTTCATGGAGGAGCACGTCCACCCCGCCGAGCGGACCGCCCATGAGCAGCGGGCCCTGCTCTCCTCGCCGTGGCAGACCCCGCAGGTGGTGGAGGACCTCAAGGCGGAGGCCCGGCGCCAGGGCCTGTGGAACCTCTTCCTGCCCGACGCCGAGCACGGCGCGGGGCTGACCAACCTGCAGTACGCGCCGCTCGCCGAGATCACCGGCCGCAGCCCGCAGCTCGCGCCGACCGCCACCAACTGCGCGGCGCCCGACACCGGGAACATGGAGGTGCTGGCGCAGTTCGGCGACGAGGCGCAGAAGAAGCGGTGGCTGGAGCCGCTGCTCGCCGGGGAGATCCGCTCCGCGTTCGCGATGACCGAGCCGGAGGTGGCCTCCTCCGACGCCACCAACATCACCACCCGCATCGAGCGGGCCTCCGACGGAGCCGACGAGTACGTCATCACCGGCCGCAAGTGGTACATCTCCGGGGCGATGAACCCGGACTGCGAGATCTTCATCGTGATGGGCAAGACCGACCCGGACGGCGACGACATCCGCCGCCAGCAGTCCATGGTGCTGGTCCCGCGCGACACCCCGGGCGTCACCGTCGAACGGGCGATGCACGTCTTCGGTTACGAGGACCACTGGCACGGCGGCCACGCCGAGGTGGTCTTCGACCACGCGCGCGTGCCGGTGTCGAACCTGATCGGCGAGGAGGGCGGCGGCTTCGCCATCGCCCAGGCCCGGCTCGGCCCCGGCCGCATCCACCACTGCATGCGGCTGATCGGCATGGCCGAGCGGGCGATCGAGCTGATGTGCCGGCGGGCGGTGTCCCGTACCGCGTTCGGCAAGCCGCTCGGCCAGCAGGGCGTGGTGCAGAACTGGATCGCGGACGCGCGGGTCGCCGTGGAGCAGCTCCGGCTGCTGGTGCTGAAGACGGCCTGGATGATGGACACCGTCGGCAACCGGGGGGCGCACGCCGAGATCCAGGCCATCAAGATCGCCACCCCGCGCACGGTGGTCGGCATCCTCGACCGGGCGATCCAGTTGCACGGCGCGGGCGGGGTGAGCCAGGACTTCCCGCTGGCCGAGCTGTACGCCGGCGCCCGCACGCTGATGCTCGCGGACGGCCCCGACGAGGTGCACCAGCGGTCGCTGGCCCGGCGGGAGCTGAAGAAGTACCTCTAGTTCCCCCGGGCCCTCAAGCTCTCGGGGCCTCGGGTCCTCGGGTCAGGGTCTGAGCGCGCGCAGCAGGAGGTCGGCGAGGTGGTCGGCGACCTCCTGCTTGCTGAGCGGGCCGTCGGGGCGGTACCAGGTGGACAGGTGGTGGATGGACCCGAAGTGGTAGTCCACCACCAGGTCGGCCGGGGTCTCCTTGGTGAAGACGCCGGTCTGCTGGCCCTCCTCGATGAGCGCGCGGAAGCGTTCGTGGTAGCGCCGGCGCTCGGCGCGCACCTGGAGGTTCTTGTCCGGGCTCAGGTGGTGCATGGACCGGAAGAAGATCGACGCGTCGTCGAGGTTCTCGATGGTGGTGACGACGACGTCGGCCGCCGCGCCGCGCAGCCGCTCGCCGACCGGCTGGTCGGCGCCCGCGAAGGTGTCCAGGCGCTCCTGCTGGAGGCGGAGCACCCGCGCGTAGACCTCGTGCAGCAGGTCGTCCTTGGAACCGAAGTAGTGGTACAGCGCTCCCTTGGTGACGCCCGCCGCCTCGACGATCTCCTGCACCGAGGTGCGGTCGTAGCCCTGCTCCGCGAAGAGCCGGGTGGCGGCGGCCAGGAGCCGCTGCGGTACCGGGGTCGTGTCCCCGTCCGTCGTCCTGGGCACTGCCGCCACCTGCCTTTCCGTGACACTGCTCGTGAGGAGTCAGTCGTGGGTGGTACGGGAACGCAGTTCCCGACGGAGGATCTTGCCACTCGCCGTCTTCGGCAGTTCGGGCAGGATCTCCACCTGGCGCGGGTACTTGTACGCCGCCAGTCTCTCCTTGCAGTACGCGGCGAGCGCGTCGGGCTCGGTCCCGGCCCCCGGACGGAGGCTGATGTACGCCTTCACCGTCTCCCCGCGGTACTCGTCGGGCACCCCGACGACGGCGGCCTCGCGCACCGCCGGATGGGTGTAGAGGACGTCCTCGACCTCGCGCGGCCAGACCTTGAAGCCGGACGCGTTGATCATGTCCTTCTTGCGGTCGACCACGTACAGCCAGCCCTGGGCGTCCATGAAGCCGATGTCGCCGGTGCGCAGTTCGCCGCCGGGGAAGGTCTCGGCGGTGGCGTCGGGGCGGCGCCAGTAGCCGGGGACGACCTGGGGGCCGCTGACGACGATCTCGCCCTGCTCGCCGAAGGGGACCTCCGCGCCCAGGTCGTCGACGATCCGGACCACCGTCTCGGGCCCCGGCACGCCGACCGCGAGGGTGCCGGAGACCGGGTCGACGGGTGCCTCCAGGTGGGGCGGGACCGCGGCGCAGGGCGCGGTGCACTCGGTGAGCCCGTAGCCGTTGCGGAGGTAGGGACCGAAGCCGGCCCGGAACTTCTCCACCAGGGCGGGCGGCAGCGGGGCGCCGCCGGAGGAGATGTTCGTGAAGGAGGCGAAGTGGGCGCGGGTGACGTCCGGGTGGGCGGCCAGGGCCATGAAGGCGGTGGAGGGGCCGACCGTGTAGTGCGGCCGGTGCTCGGCGAAGGCGTCGAGGACGACGCCCGGCTCGAAGCGGTGGACGAGGACCAGGTTGCCCGCGCTGTTGAGGCAGGCGCCGAGCTGGCAGACCATGCCGGTGATGTGGAACAGCGGCGCGAGCGCGAAGTACACCGGGGCCTCGGGCAGGGCGAGGCCGGTGCGCTGGCGTTCGGCGTTGTACATGACGTTGCGGTGGGTGTTGGTGGCGCCCTTGGGGGCGCCGCTGGTACCCGAGGTGTAGCTGATCAGCGCGGTGTCGCCGGGGGCCGGGTCGCGGTCCTCGGGGGCGGCGTGGCCCGCGCGGGCGGCCTCGGTGAGGTCGTCGGTGCCGGCGGCGCGGGGCAGCCGCTCGAAGGAGAGCACGCGCGGGTCGCCGCGGGTCTGGAAGTCCAGCTCGCAGGCGGTCAGCACGCAGGTGACCGGCGAGTCGGCCGCCGTCTCGCGCAGATACGACTCCCAGGCCCGGTCGGAGCAGATCAGCGCCACCGCCTCGGAGTCCCGCAGGACGTGGCCGACCTCGCCCGACTTGTACATCGGGTTGACGGGGACGACGACCGCCCCGGCCTTCCAGGCGCCGAGGACGGCGAGGACGAAGTGCGGGGAGTTCTGGAGGAGGACGGCGACCCGGTCGCCGCGCCGCACCCCGCGGGCGGCGAGGTGACCGGCGACGGAGTCGCTCAGCCGGTCCGCCTCGCGGTAGGTCAGGCGGCCGTCGAAGTAGGTGAGGAAGGTGCGCCGGGGATGCTCGGCGGCGACCCGGCGCAGCGCCCGCGCCAGGGAGTCCTCCGGGTGGAGCGGCGCCTTCTGGGTCTCGGTCAGCAGGGCGAGCCAGGGCTTGGCCGCGTAGGGCGAGCCGGCGGCGGGGCGGGAGGCGGAGTCCGGGGCGGTCACCGGTCCCTCGCCTCCTCCCACTGCCGCTGGAGCCGGTTCATGCCGCGCACCCAGCGCTCCGGTTCGCCGGCCCGCGCCCGGTAGTACTCGGCGACCTCGGGGTGCGGCAGGATCAGGAAGCGGTCCTCCGCGATGCCCTCGAACAGGGCCTGGGCCACCGCCTCGGGCTCGATCGCGGTCGGCGCGAGCACCAGGTCGCCCGCGCTGCCGCTGCCGGTGAGCATGTCGGTGCGCACGCCCTGCGGGCAGATCGCGTGCACCTTCACCCCGCGGTGGCGGTACGTCAGCGCCAGCCACTCGGCGAAGGCGTACGCGCCGTGCTTGGTGACGCTGTAGGGCGCGGCGCCGATCATGGTGAGCAGTCCGGCGGCGGAGACGGTGGAGACGAAGCGTCCGGCACCGCGCTCCAGCCAGTCCGGGAGCAGGTCGTGGGCCGCGCGGACGTGGGCCATCACGTTGACGTCCCAGGCGAGCGCCCAGACGGCCTCGTCGGCCTGCTCGCTGCCGCCGGAGCCGACGCCCGCGTTGGCGCAGTACACGTCGATCCGGCCGCCGAGCGCGTCGCGGGCCTCGGCGACGATCACGGAGGCGTCGCCCGGGACCGCGGTGCCGCCGATCTCCTCGGCGACCGCCTTCGCCCGGTCCGCGTCCAGGTCGTTGACGACGACCCGGGCGCCCTCGGCGGCGAAGCGGCGGGCCAGCGCGGCGCCGATACCGCCTCCCGCTCCGGTGACGACGACTCCGGCGTCCTGTACGGCTTCCACCATCGGTCTCCTTCGACGCGACGCGACACGGCTCCCGGCACCCAGCTCGCGGCACCCGGCACCCGGCTCACCGCTCACCGCTCAGCGGTCCGCTGCTCAGCGACGCCAGACTAACCAGTCGGTATGTGCGGCGGAAGAGGTGTTCGCCGGTCGGCCTCGTTCCGTCCGGGCCGGACGGCGGCTAGCGTGCGTGGGCATGACACGCGCGCCGCTCATGGAGGTCACCGACATGACGCTGTCCCGACGGACCCTGCTCGCCACCACGGCCGTGGTGACGGCCGCCGCGGGCGGAAGCGCCCAGGCCGCGGCGGACGCCGGCGGCCGGCTCCGTACCGGCTTCGAACGGCTCGCGGCCGGCGGGTACGCGCCGCTGGCAGGGCAGCGGGTCGGCGTGGTCACCAACCCGACGGGCATCACCCGGGACGTGCGCCACCTCGTCGACGTCATGCACGCGGACGACCGGGTGGACCTCACCGCCGTCTTCGGCCCCGAGCACGGGTTCCGGGGCACCGCGCAGGCGGGCGGCTCGCAGGGCCGCTACGACGACCCGGCGACCGGACTGCCGGTCTACGACACGTACCTGAAGAGCGGGCAGCCGCTCGCGGACGTCTTCACCGCGTCCGGCGTGGACACCGTGGTTTTCGACATCCAGGACGCGGGCGCGCGTTTCTACACGTACATCTGGACGCTGTTCGACTGCATGGAGGCGGCCCGGCTGGCGGGCAGGCGGTTCGTCGTACTGGACCGGCCGAACCCGGTGACCGGGCGGGCCGCGCTCGGCCCGGTCCTGCACAAGGAGTTCGCGACCTTCGTGGGGCGGGAGCCGATCGCGCAGGCGCACGGCATGACCGTCGCCGAGCTGGCGCGACTGTTCAACGGAGAGTTCCTGACCGCGCCGGTGGAGCTGGAGACGGTGCCGATGACCGGCTGGCGGCGGTCGGACTTCTACGACGCCTCCGGGCTGCCCTGGGTGCCGCCGAGCCCGAACATGCCGACGCCGGAGACCGCGCTGGTGTACTCGGGGACCTGCCTGTTCGAGGGCACGAACCTGTCGGAGGGGCGCGGCACCACCCGCCCGTTCGAACTGCTCGGCGCGGAGGGCGTCGACGGGCGGTGGGCGGCCGCCGCCAACGAGGCCGGCCTGCCCGGCGTGCGCCTGCGCGAGGCGTACTTCGCCCCGACCTTCTCCAAGTTCCAGGGGAAGACGGTCGGGGGCGTGCAGCTCCATGTGCACGACCGGGCGGCCTTCGACCCCGTGCGCACCGGGATCGCGCTCCTGGTGACCGCCAGGCGGGTCTGGGACGGCTTCGCCTGGCGGCCGGACAACTGGATCGACAAACTGACCGGCTCCACCCGGGTGCGCACGATGATCGACGCCGGTGCGGACACCGACGAGGTGGTGGCCGGCTGGCAGGCGGAACTGGCGGCGTTCCGCAGGGTCCGCCGCCAGTACCTGCTCTACCGGTGATGCTCTACCGGTGACCGCCGCCGGGGCCGGTCACCGATGTGAGGGGAACTCCACCACCTGCTGGTAGGTCGGCCGGTTCTGCCAGGCGATCGGGGCGTGCTTGATGCCGCCCAGGGTGCGGTGGATGATCGCGTCCGCGCACCACTGGTCGCCGGCCGCGCAGGCGTCGTCGCCGGGGTAGACCTGCGCCGCCGTCCTGCCCGCCGCCTCCTTCAGGGTGGTGAGCAGCGCGCCCCGGCAGGCGCCCACGGCGCCGCCCCCGCAGTAGGTCCGGGCGAGCGGCCCGCGCACCGTCTCCCCCAGCACGGCGCGCAGATCTTTGTCGACAAAGCTCCACCAGCCGTACTGGAAGGCGCTGCCGGCGTGGCCGCCGGTCGGGCCGTGGGCGGCGGACGGTGCCTCGTCCACGGGCAGGTTGCGGGTGAAGGCGGTGTACAGACCGGTGCCGAGGCCCGGTTCGAACTCGGCCCGCACCAGCAGCGGCCACCACGCGTCGAGCACCCGGATCGCGTCGGCGTGGGCGTACTTCTTCGCCCCGGCCGAGGTCTCGGTGCGCTTGCCGCCCGCCGACAGCCAGGCCCGGAGCCGGTCGACGGCCGTCGCGGCGGCGGGGTCGGTCACCGGGGCGGTGTCGATCACCTTCAGCAGCTCCGGCAGCACGTCCTCGGCGCGCAGGTCGGTGAGGCCCGCGTCGGCCATCGCCCGCACCAGGGAGGCCCGGGTGACACCGCCCTGCGCGACCAGTTCGCGCACCCGGTCGTCGAGCAGGTTCCCGCGGTGGACGGAGCCGGTGCCCCAGGACGCGGTCGAGTAGCCGCGGGCCACCTTGTTGTTCCAGGAGACGTAGTAGTCCTGGTCCGCCGAGGCGGGGTGGGCCGAGGCCGGGGTGTAGGCGGCGGTGTTGCCCGCCGGGTCCCAGTCGCGCCACTCCCGCTCCGGGCGCGCCCAGACGGGGAAGTCGGCGTCGACGCCGTCCGCCCGCACCGGGTTGTCGCCGCTGTTGTAGTACGCGGTGTGCTCGGAGTCGGCGTAGAACCAGTTGAAGGTGTAGTTGATGTGCCGCACCGCCCGCTGGAAGTCCTGCGGGCCCTTGACGTAGTCCGGGTCGTTCAGCATCTGGAAGCCGATGATGGAGTCCGCCTCGTGCAGGAAGGACGAGCGCAGCGAGGTGTAGGCGACCTTCTTGCCGCCCACCGTCGCGCGGTACTCCACCGGCCCGTACCTGGTGCGCCAGACCCGCATGGTGTACGAACCGGCCGCCGTGGAATCGGCCACGGTCGGCTTCCAGGCGTTCTTCCGCTCGACCAGTTCCATGGGCACGCAGGTGCCGCGGTACAGGTAGTGGTGGTCGTCCTGGCACAGCTCGACGGCGTAGGTGTCGATGATGTCCTGGCCCGAGGTGGTCGCGCTCCACGCGTAGTCCTGGCCGCGGCCCAGTTCGACGTACATGCTCAGGCCCGCGAAGGAGGCGCCGCGGGCGCTGAGGCCGGGGCCCTGGATCTCCTGGAGCATCAGGAGCTGGGGGGCGAAGTAGCCGGTCTGCGGGCCGAAGACGGCGATCGGGTGGCCGCTCGCGGTGTGGTCGCCGCTCACCACCAGGGCGTTGGACATGCCGCGCCTGGCGGTGGAGACGGCCGCGCGGGCCGGTTGGCCGCTCGCCGCGGCGGCGCTGCCCGTACGGTCGTACACCAGCGGTTGCGCCGTCACCGACCCGGCGTCGGGCAGGGCCCGGCCCTGCGGGTTCTGCGGCGCCGGCAGGTACGGGAAGCTGCCGTCCCGGACGGTGCGGACCGCCTCGGGGTCGTCCCGCTGGCGGAAGGACTCCCAGACCTCGGTGCCCGCGGCGACGCCGTACTTCTCCTGGGCGGCGAGCAGCGACAGCGCGTTGTCGACCTCGCCGCCGCCGCCCGAGCCGAAGAGCGAGCCGATGACGGAGGCCAGCGCGACCAGGTCGGCCGGCCTGAAGTGTTCGATGGTGCCGGCGTTGGTGATCGCGTCCTTGTGGCCGGTCAGGACGTACTCGCCGGGGAAGTTGCGGGCCTGGTCGGAGGTGTCGATGTAGGCGTTGATGCCGGCCACGTAGGCGTCGACGTCGGCCAGTGCCTGCTGCCCGCGCTCCCCCGACTTCGCGGCGGCGCTCGCGATCTGGGCCTCCAGCTCGGCCTCGGTGTACGGGGCGCTGCGCCAGAACTGCTGTTCCAGGCCCTGGTTGGCCGGGGCGCCGCCCGCGAAGGAGGTCAGCTCGCCGCGGCCGACGTGGCGGAAGAGGTCCATCAGCCACAGCCGGTCCTGGGCGGCGGCATAGCCCGCGCCGAACTCGGTGCCGTAGCGGGTGGTACCGGTGATGTGCGGGACGCCCCTCTTCTTGTCCCGGACGATCGTCACGTCGGTGCGGCCGGCCGGGCGGACGGTGGAGGCGACCTGGCCGGCCGGGACGCCGAACGAGGACTCGTCGAAGAACGAGTTGATGGTGCCGTCGGTGAGCGCGGGATGCCCGGTGGCCAGGTTCGCGTACGGGCCGAGCTGGTCCTCGGCGTGCGCGGGCTGGGTGCCGAACGCCTGGTTGAGCAGGATCTGGGCGAGGGTCGCGTTGCCGTTCTGGCCGGGCGGCAGGATCTCGGAGCACTGGCCGCCGCAGTGGTCGGCGGCCGCCGCCTCGACGGCCCGCGTCTCGGCCGCTTGCGTCGCGGACGGGGCGTCGGCCGCCGATGCCGGGGAAAGAGGGGACAGCAGACCGGTGATGAGGACGCATAGCGAAGCCGTCTTCAGGAACCCGTGGAACCTGCGGGGAGTTCTCGGTCTGTAGAGGGCGTTGCGTGGGGTGCGTCGTGGCATGGCGGCTCCTCCCGACGGGGGTGGGGCCGGACGCTACCGGCGGTGTCCCCCGGGATTGAAGGTGAACATGCGTCACTTTTCGAAGTCGGCACAGCGGACACACGGACCACAGGAATCGACTGCAGAGGCGGCTCGGCCGGCTTATGGGGTCCATCGGAAATCGGATGGAGCCGATTCGCGTGTCGATACGTCTATTCGGCAACGTCCGTACGAGGCCGTACAGGGACGCCGAAGTGACCGGAAAACAGGTGCAGGTGTGACGGAGGTGCAGGGCGATGGCCGGTTTCCGAAGTCTGGCGAGACAGGTTCGCGATCCACGGGGCGACCTGGCGCTGCGGCGTTACTCGCTGCGCAAGTGCCTTGAGCGGTTCGCCCCCTACGGGCACCGGGCGACCTGGGACCACCTGTGCTCCCGGTGGGGTTTCGCACCGGAGGACAGGTCACCCGACCCGGCGCGGCTCGTGGCCGCACTGGGCGAGTTGGAGGAGGCGCGCTCGGTCTGGCTCGCCTACGAGGTCGACTTCGCCGAGCGGCGCAGGAAGGAGAAGCACGACGGGCTGCGCAGGCCCGGCAGTGTGGACGACTGGCACCGGCTGACCTGGGGCGGGTTCGGGGTGGCGTGGTGCGACGACCCGCGGCGGCATCCCCATGAGCCGCTGGCCGAGGTGCTGCGCCGGATCATCGCCGCGCTGGAGCGGGAGCCGGGCGCCCTCTGCCCGGTGTGCGCGGGCGAACGGCTGTGGTGGAAGTACGACCTGGACCACGAGCCGTCGGCGGGTCCGGTCTGCGCGGACTGCGGAATCCTGGTGCCGAGGCCGGTGCTCACGTCCGAGGCCCTGGCGGCCACCCGGCGCGGTCACCTGCTGATGTCCGCCTGAACCGTACGCCTTGCGGGCCGGGAACGGGCCGGGAACGGGGGGCGCGTGACCTGGATGCAGGTGTGTGTGAACGGGGCCCGGGGGCCGGCCGACGGCACGGCGGTGCCGCTGTCGCCCGGGGCGCTGGCCGGCTCGGCGGCCGGGGCGGTGGCGGCCGGCGCCGCGGACGTCCATGTCCACCCCAAGGCGCCGTGCGGGCGGGACACGTTGTCGCCGCGGGTGCTGGCGGCGACGCTGGCGGCGCTCCGGGCGCGGCTGCCGGCCTCCGTCCGGGTGGGCGTGACCACGGGCGCGTGGGCGGAACCCGACCCGGCCGCCCGGCTGCGGCGGGTGCGTGCGTGGACCGTGCTGCCCGACCACGCCTCGGTCAACTGGCACGAGCCCGGCGCCGAGGAGATCGCCGCCGCCCTGCTGGAGCGGGGTGTGGGTGTCGAGGCGGGGCTGTGGTCCGGGACGGACGGCGCCGCCCGGTTCGCGCGCTCACCCCTCGGGCCGAGGGTACTGCGCGTCCTCGCCGAGGTCACGGAGACCGACCCGGCCGCCGCGGTCCGCTCGGCGCGGGGCCTGCTGTCCGCTCTGGGCGCCGCGCACGGCCGGCCCGTACTGCTGCACGGCGAGGACGCCGGCGCCTGGCCGGTGCTCCGCCTGGCGGGCCGGCTCGGCCTGCGCACCCGCGTCGGCCTGGAGGACACGCTGTTCCTGCCGGACGGCCGACGGGCCGCCTCCAACGCGGAGTTGGTGGGCGCCGGGCTGACCGAGTGGAGGACGGCGCGGGAGGGCGGGGGGCGACGGCGGGGGATGAGGTGCGAGGGCGGGAGCGACGGCGGGGAGTGAGGTGCGAGGGCGGGCCGGCTCGGCCCGAGCGGTCCGGGCCGGCCGGCACTCTAGGCGGGCGGCGCGTGGCGGGGGCGTTCCGCCAGCAGGCGGGAGCCGGTGAGGCGGTCGCCGAAGGCGTCGTCGGGGTTGGACAGGACGCAGGTGTCCAGGGAGAGACAGCCGCAGCCGATGCAGTCGGTGAGATGGTCGCGCAGGCGGTTGAGCTGCTTGATGCGTTCGTCCAGCTCGGCCCGCCAGACCTCGGAGAGATGCGCCCAGTCGTCCCGGGTGGGGGTGCGCTCCTCGGGGAGTTCGGCGAGCGCACCCCGGATCGTGGCCAGCGGGATGCCGACGCGCTGGGCGGCGCGGACGAAGGCGACCCGGCGCAGGGTGTCACGGCAGTAGCGGCGTTGGTTGCCCGCGGTGCGGCGGCTGCGGATCAGGCCCTTGGCCTCGTAGAAGTGCAGGGCGGACACGGCGGCACCACTGCGCGCGGCGAGTTGGCCGACCGTCAGCTCGTGGATCGTCTCTGGGATCTGGGGCACCTCTCGGAGCCTACTCAACCGCACCCGCGGCCCGGTCACGTCCGTTGACAGGGACCGCCCGGCCGACCATGCTAAGCAGTTGCTTAGAGATGTCCTTACGTGGGAGGCCGGAACACCATGGCAGAGCCGAGGATCTTCACCTCCGCCGACGATCTGAAGGCGGCGGTGGGCGAGCGACTGGGGTACACCGACTGGCTGGAGGTCGACCAGAAGCGGATCGACCTCTTCGCCGAGGCGACCGGCGACCACCAGTGGATCCACGTGGACCCGGAGCGGGCCGCGTCGGGCCCGTTCGGCACCACCATCGCGCACGGCTATCTGACGCTGTCCCTGCTGCCCCTGTTCGGGCCGCAGCTCATCCGCGTCGAGGGCGTCACGATGGGCGTCAACTACGGCACCAACAAGGTCCGTTTCCCCTCCCCGGTGCCGGTCGGCTCGCGGCTGCGCGCCACGGCGACGCTCTCGGGCGTCGAGGACGTCAAGGGCGGCGTCCAGGTCACCCTCGCCTTCACCGTGGAACGCGAGGGCGGCGACAAGCCGGTCTGCGCCGCGGAGTCCGTCTCGCGCTACTACCTCTGACCGGCGCCTCGGGCCTTCGACCCCACCATGCGCAGCACGAGGTCGGCGTAGAGCGCGCCGACCTCGTCCGGCGTCCGGGAGCCGTTGACGTTGAACCACCGGGCCACGTCGATGCAGAGGGAGAGCACGGCCAGCGTGGTGCCCTTGACGTCGGGCACCTCGAACTCGCCCGTGGCCACGCCGTCCTCGATGATCCCGCGCACCTCGGCGTCGCACCGCCGGCGCAGCGCGACGATCTCGGCGCGGGCCTCGGGCCCGAGCGCGTCCAGTTCGTACTGCACCACACGCGCGGTGGTGCGCCGCCCCGCGTGCCAGCCGACGAAGGAGCCGACCGCGTCGGCCAGCCGCTCGGCGGCGCCGCCCTCGCCCCGGGCCGCGGTGCGCAGGATGTCCAGCGCCCGCTGGTGGCCGATCCGGCTGATGCGGTGCAGCAGCTCTTCCTTGGTCTTGTAGTGGATGTAGAGCGCCGCCGGGCTCATCCCGGCCCGCCCCGCGATGTCCCGGGTGGTCGTGGCGTGGTAGCCGCGCTCGGCGAAAGCCTCGACCGCGGCGACCAGCAGCCGCCGGGCCGCGTCCGGGGTGACCTCGCCCCAGGGCTCGGTCTCGCCGCCCCTGGTCTCCTCCGCCGTACTCATCGCCTCGTGGCCCCTTCCGGTGACAGGAGGTCCACCATACCGCCGAAGCTGAGCGGGCGCTTAGGGAGTGTGCCGGACAAGATCGCCGGCCGGTCCGCGGGAGCGGCTCACAGCTTCTCGAAGGGGTCGTGTTCGGCGAGCAGCTTCTCCAGCCGGGCCTGGTCGACCCGGCTGACGATCTGCCCGGCCTCCTGCCGGTCACGGATGATCTTCGCCAGGGTGAAGGCGGAGGTGACGAGGTAGAGGACGGCGATGGCGAGGAAGCCGCGCACCCAGGCGTCGGCCTCCAGCCGGAAGATGCCGACGGCGGTCGCGGCCATGGCGACCCCGAAGGACGCGACGGCCTGCCCGTAGAAGGCGGCGGTGTTCTGCTGCTTGACCGGTGTCTCGCTCATGCCCACAAGCATCGGCGGAGCCGGCCGCGACCACATCCGCCGACGTACTCAGGTCAGGTACTCAGCCCCTTACCGCGCGGCAGGCGCTCCGGATCAGGCACTCCGGATCAGGCGCTCCGGGTCAGGTCTCAGAAGGCGGACACCCCGGTCAGCGCCCGGCCGATGACCAGCTTCTGGATCTGGCTGGTGCCCTCGTAGAGGGTCATCACGCGGGCGTCGCGCAGCAGTTTGCCCGCCGGGTACTCGTCGATGTAGCCGTAGCCGCCGAAGACCTGGAGGGCGTTGTTGGCGGCGCGGACGGCGGCCTCCGAGGCGAAGAGCTTGGCCTTGGAGGACTCCACCGTGAACGGCTGACCGCGGTCGATCAGGTCGGCGACCCGCCAGGTCAGCAGCCGGGCGGCGTCCACGTCCACGGCGATGTCGCTGATCAGCTCCTGCACCAACTGGTGCCGGGCGATGCTCTTGCCGAACTGCTCGCGCTCACCCGCGTACCGCACGGCCGCGTCCAGCGCGGCCTGGGCTATGCCGACGCACCCCGCCGCCACCGACATCCGCCCCTTGGCCAGCGCCGACATGGCGACCGAGAAGCCCTTGCCCTCGGGGGCGAGCATCGCGGCGGCGGGGACCCGGACGTCCTCCAGGACCAGTTCGGCGGTGGCCTGCCCGCGCAGGCCGAGCTTGCCGTGGATGGTGCGCCGGGTCAGGCCGGGGGTGTCGGCCGGCACCAGGAAGGCGGAGACGCCCTTGTGGCCGGGGGCGTCGGTGGAGCGGGCGAAGAGCAGCACGACGTCGGCCCAGGTGCCGTTGGTGATGAACATCTTGGTGCCGTTGATCACGTAGTCGTCGCCGTCGCGGACCGCCCGGGTGGTGAGGTTGCCCGCGTCGGAGCCGGTGCCCGGCTCGGTGAGGCCGAAGCAGCCGACGTACTCGCCGGAGGTCAGACCCGGCAGCCACCGGCGCTTGTGCTCCTCGTCCCCCCAGGCGGCGATGGTCTTGGCGACCAGGCCGAGGGAGACGGAGACGATGCCGCGCACCGAGGAGTCACCGCGCCCCAGCTCCTCCGTCACCAGGCAGTAGGCGAGGTGGTCGCCGCCGGAGCCGCCGTACTCCTCGTCGACGGTCAGACCGAGGAAGCCGACCCCGCCGAGCTTTCGGACGATGGCCCGGTCGACCTCTTCGGCGCGGTCCCAGGCCACGACGTGGGGAGCGATCTCGCGCTCCACGAAGTCCCGGGCCAGCTTCCGGACGGCGGTCTGCTCCTCGCTGAGCTCCAGGTTCACGACGGGCCACCTCACACGGAGAAGAAAATTAGCACTGCTAGTTTACGGTCGCAGCCCTACTATGTGCGCCATGGCCCGACCGCGCAAGCCCCTGCTCAGCACCGACCGGATCGTCGCGACGGCCCGTGCGCTGGTGGACGCGGAGGGCCTCGCGGCCGTCTCCACCCGCCGGCTCGCGGCCGAGCTGGGGGTCAGCGGGCCCTCGCTCTACAACCACTTCCGCACCAAGGACGAGATCCTGGAGGCGGTCGCCGACTCGGTGAGCGCGCAGGTCGACCTGTCGATGTTCGAGGACGGCCGGCCCTGGCGGACCGCCCTGCACGACTGGGCCGTCTCCTACCGGGCGGCCCTGCGCGACCACCCGAACATCGTCCCGGTCCTCGCCCACGGCCCCGGCCGCCGCCCGGCCGCGCTGCACCTCGCGGACGCGGTGTACGGCGCGATGGTCGCGGCGGGCTGGCCGCCGGCGCAGGCCACGTCCATCGGCGCGCTGATGCGGTACTTCATCATGGGCTCCGCGCTGGGCTCCTTCGCCGGGGGGTTCGTGGACGACGCGAGCGCCTACGACCCGGCCGACTATCCCCATCTCCAGAAGGCGCACCTGCTGGCCGACCAGCAGGAGAAGATCGACGAGCGGGCCTTCGAGACGGGGCTCGCGGCGCTGCTGGACGGGCTGGCCGGGCAGTACGAGCGGGTCGCGGGCGTCTGAGCAGGGGGCGGGCGTCCGAGCAAGGGGCGGGCGTCCGAGCAGGGGTCTGGCGTCCGAGCAGAGGTCGGGCGCCTGAGCAGGGGGCTGGCGGGGACCGTTCGGTGATCGTCGAAGAGTGCCTGCCGCATGCTGGGCACATGACCACCAGGGACCCCGGTGCGGCCGGGCTGGCACGGCTGGCCGGGCTGATCGCCGACGAGACGCGGGCGGTGTGCCTGCTGGCGCTGCTCGACGGGCGGGCGTGGACCGCCGGTGAGCTGGCCCGGCACGCGGGCGTGGCCGCCTCGACGGTCAGCGAGCACCTGGGGAAGCTGGTCGCGGGCGGCCTGCTGGCCGAGGAGCGGCAGGGGCGGCACCGGTACGTGCGCCTCGCCGACGCGCGCGTCGCGCACCTGGTGGAGGACCTCACCGCCCAGGTCGTACCCGGGGCCCCGCGCCCGGCTTCACTGGCCGCGGCCGGCACCCGGTCGGCGATGGCCCGCGGGCGGACCTGCTACGACCATCTCGCCGGGCGGCTCGGCATCGCGGTGACGGACGCGCTGACCGCCCGGGGGCTGCTGCGGCAGGACACCGGGTTCGCGCTCACGGACGCGGGGCTGGCCTGGTTCGACACGGCCGGCATCCCGCTCGCCCGCACCGGGCGCCGACCGCTGGCCCGTGCCTGCCTGGACTGGACCGAGCGGCGGCCGCATCTCGCCGGTGTGGCCGGCGCGGCGCTGTGCCGGCACGCGCTGGACGCGGGCTGGTGCGTGCGCGTCGGTTCGGCGCGGGCGGTGCGGGTGACGGCGGCGGGCAGGCGCGCGCTGTCGGAGTCGCTGGGCGTCGAGGCGGCGGCGCTCGCCTGACCGCCCCGTTGCTCGCGGTCTAGAAGACCACCAGCGCCCGTCCGCCCTTGCCGGCCAGCATGTTCTCGAAGGCCGCCGGGATGCCGTCCAGGGCGATGCGTTCGGTGACCAGGGCGCTGAGGTCGAGGCGGCCGGCCCGGACGTGATCGGCGAGGACGGGGAGGTCGCGCACCGGGTCGCAGTTGCCGTACACGCAGCCGGCCAGGGTGCGGCCCCAGTGGAAGATCTCCAGGGCGTGGAAGGTGACCTGCTGGTCCTTGCCGCCGATGCCGACCACCGTGGTGCGGCCGCCGCGCCGGGTGGACTCCCAGGCGGCCCGGATGGTGACGGCCCGGCCGACGCACTCCACGGACACGTCCACGCCCTGCTTGCCGGTGAGGGCGCGGATCTCGCGGGGGGTGGTGTCGGAGGCGACCAGGTAGTCGGTGGCACCCGCGGCGCGGGCCAGCTCCTCCTTCGCGGGGGAGACGTCGACGGCCACGATCTTAGAGGCGCCCACGATCCGGGCGGCCTGGAGGGTGGCCAGGCCCACTCCCCCGACGCCGAAGACGGCCACCGTCTCGCCCTCGCGCACCCGGGCCGAGTGGTGGACGGCGCCGTATCCGGTGAGGACGGCGCAGCCGAGCAGGGCGGCGTCGGTGAGCGGGACACCGGCCGGGGCGGGCAGCACGCACCTGCCGTCCACCACCGTCTCCTCGGCGAACGCGGCGACGTTCAGACCGGGGTGCAGGTCGGTACCGTCGTCGGTGCGGCGGGCGTGCACGTGCGCGGCGCCGGCCAGGGCGTTCGCGCACAGCCAGACCTCGCCCAGCGAGCAGGCGTGGCAGGTGCCGCAGGACGGCGCCCAGTTGAGGACGACGTCGTCACCGGGGGCGACGTGGGTGACACCGTCGCCGACGGCGAGGACGGTCCCGGCACCCTCGTGGCCGAGGACGGCCGGCAGCGGCAGCCGCATGGTGCCGTCGGACAGGGACAGGTCGGAGTGGCAGACCCCGGCGGCGACCAGCCGTACCCGGACCTGGCCGGGGCCGGGCTCGGGCAGGTCGATCTCGGTGATCTCCAGCGGGGAGCCGATCGCGGGGACGACGGCGGCACGGACAGCCATGACGGAAGCAACTCTCCTGGAACCGGCGGGACCAGAACTGGTGGGACCAGGACGGAAGGGACCGCATCTGGCGGGACCAGCGCTGGAGGGACTGGAACTGGCGGAACGGGAATGACGGGAGGCGCGGGGCTAGGGCGTGTTTCGCCCTAGAACTGGAGGGACTTGGTCTGGAGGTACTCGGACAGGCCGTGCGCGCCCAGTTCGCGGCCCACGCCGGACTGCTTGTAACCGCCGAAGGGGGCCAGCGGGTTGAACCGGCCGCCGTTGATGTCGACCTGGCCGGTCTCCATGCGGCGGGCGAAGGCGACCGCCTCGGCCTCGTCCCCGGCCCAGACGGCCCCGGCGAGACCGTACACCGTGCCGTTGGCGATCCGCAGGGCGTCGTCCTCGTCCTCGTAGGCGAGGATCGTCAGGACCGGGCCGAAGATCTCCTCCTGGGCCACGGTCATCTCGGGCGTGACGTCGGCGAAGACCGTGGGGCTGACCCAGTAGCCCTGGTCGCGCGGGGCCTCGGGGCCGCCCGCGACGAGCCGGGCGCCCTCCGCGACGCCCTTCTCGATGTAGCCGCGCACCCGCTGCTGCTGGCCCGCGTTGACGACCGGGCCGATGCGCTCGCCGTACTTGGCGGCGGCGGCCGAGGCCAGTTCGACGGCATCTGCGTAAACGTCGCGGTGCACCAGCATCCGGGTCCAGGCGCTGCACGTCTGGCCCGAGTTGGACATGACGTTGGCGACGCCGACGTTGACCGCCTTGGCCAGGTCGGCGCTGGGCAGGATGACGTTGGCGGACTTGCCGCCCAGTTCGAGGGCGACGCGCTTGACGGCGGCACCGGCCGCCGCGCCGATCCGGCGGCCGACGGCGGTGGAGCCGGTGAAGGAGACCATGTCGACGCCGGGGTGCTCGGCGAGCGCCTGCCCGGCCACCGTGCCGACGCCGGTGACCAGGTTGAAGACGCCCGCGGGGACGCCGGCCTCGTGCACCGCCTCCGCGAAGAGCTGGGCGACCAGCGGGGTGTCCTCGGCGGGCTTGAGCACCACGGTGCAGCCCGCCGCGAGGGCGGGGGCGACCTTGGCGACGATCTGGTGCAGCGGGTAGTTCCAGGGGGTGATCGCGGCGACCACCCCGATCGGCTCCTGGTGGACGACCGAGTTGCCCACCTTCTCCTCGAACGGGTACGAGGCCGCCAGTTCGGCGTAGGAGCCCGCCACCGCGATCGGCGCGCCCGCGTGCACCGCCTGGGAGAACTTCAGCGGCGAGCCCAGCTCGGCGGTGACCGTCTCGGCGATCTCGTCCTTGCGGGCCACGAGGGTGTCCCGCAGGGCGGCGAGCCGTGCGGCGCGGTCGGCGGGCGGGGTGGCGGCCCAGCCCGGCAGGGCGGCGCGGGCGGCCCGCACGGCCGCGTCCACGTCCAGGGCGCTGCCCGCCGGGACCACGGCGATCACCTGCTCGTCGGCCGGGTTCACGACCTCGATCGTGTCCTTGCTCTCGGCGGGCCGCCAGGCGCCGTCGATGTACATGCCGTCGTGTGCCTTCATGGCGTTCCCTCCGGGCGGGCCTCGTCGTCCGAGCCCCAAACTAGCGCCGATAGTTTTTCTCCACCAGTGCCGGTCGTGAGGCGCGGCTCACCCCGGCCCCGCGGTGAGTGTGGCGTACGCGGTGGGCGGAGCGGCGGTCAGCCACGCCACGCACACCCCGGCGTTCACGGTGTTCCCGGCGTTCCCGGCGTTCCCCGGCCTGCGACGCCCCCGGCGGGTGCCGCCCCGCGCAGCGCCACGCCCGAGGAGAGCAGGAGCAGGGCGCCGAGCATGACGAAGGGCGCGGCGACCCCCGCGACCCCGGCGACCAGGCCCGCCCCGGCGGGTGCGGCGACCTGGCCGAGCCGGTTGCCGGTCAGCCGCAGGGCGAGGGCGGTGGAGCGGGCCTCGTCCGGCGCCGCCCGGACCACGGTGGTCATGGACAGCGGCTGGCCGACGCCGAGGCAGAACCCGAGGCCGGCGAGGATCGCGCCCAGTGCCAGGACCGGGACCGGCAGCGCCACGCCCGCGCACAGCAGCGCCGCCAGCAGGCAGGTCACCGTGAGCAGCGGGGTGCGGCCCACCGCCCGCAGCAGCGGCGTCAGCACCAGCCGGCAGGCGATCGTGGCCGCCGCCCGCAGGCTGAGCAGTACGCCCACCGCGGCCGGCGCGATGCCCCGGTGCTCGCCGACCACCGGCAGGTACGCGGTGAGGACGTCGGTCGCGGAGAGCACCGAGAGGCTGATGAGCATGCCCGCCGGCACCCCGCGCGCCCGCAGGATGTCCGTGACGGGCACGTGCGCGCCCGCCTTCGTACCGGCCGCCTGATCCGTACGGTGCTCGACGCGCCACAGCGACGTGCAGGCCACCGCCGCCCCCGCGCCCGCCACCAGCAGGGCGATCGCGCTGCTGTGCGCCATGTCGTGGCCGCCGATGAGCGCGCCGGCCGCGACCGGCCCGACGAGCTGGCCGAGGGAGGCCCCGATGGTGAAGTGGCCGAAATTGCGGTCCTGTTCACGCGGCGCGGACTGGCGGGCGACCAGCGACTGCGCCCCGATCACGAAGCACAGGTGCCCGAGGCCCATCACGCCGCTCCACAGCGCCATCGCCCACAGGGACCCGGCCAGACCGCTGAAGGCGCAGCCCCCCGCGATCAGCACCACGCCGAAGGGCAGCAGCGGCGCGTAGCGGCCGTGGTCGGTACGGCGGCCCAGTGGCACCGCCGCGAAGAGCGGCAGCAGCGCGTACACACCGGCGATCACCCCGACCGCGCGTTCGTCCGCGCCCAGCGCGAGGGCCCGGTAGGAGACGGCGGGCCGGGCCATCGACACCGCCGACTGCGCGAGGGCGAAGGCGATGACGAGCCGGAGCAGCCAGCCTCGTGTACGGGGGTAGGGACGCACGTCAGACGATGCCGAACAGGAGGCCCGCGCCGAGAACGACCAGGGAGGTCAGGGCGGCCCACTTCACCACGAACCGCGTGTGGTCGCCGAACTCGACCCTGGCCATGCCCACCAGCACGTACACGGCCGGGACGAGCGGGCTGGACATGTGCAGCGGCTGGCCGACGATCGAGGCGCGGGCGATCTCCAGGGTCGGCACCCCGTGGGCCCGGCCGGCCTCGGCGAGGACCGGGAGGACACCGAAGTAGAAGCCGTCGTTGGACATGAAGTAGGTGAGCGGCAGGCTGAGCACGCCGGTGACCAGGGCCATGTGCGGGCCCATGCCCTCGGGGATGGCGCCCACCAGCCAGTCGGCCATGTGATCGACCATGCCGGTGCCGGTGAGGACACCGGTGAAGACGGCGGCGGCGAAGACCATGCCGGAGACGTTCAGCACGTTGTCGGCGTGGGCCGCGATCCGGGCCTTCTGGTCGGGCATGTGGGGGAAGTTGACGGTGAGCGCGAGGGCGGCGCCGAGCAGGAACAGCACCGGGATCGGCAGCAGCTCCATGATCATGCTGGTGAGCAGGCCCACGGTGAGCACCGCGTTGAACCAGTACAGCTTGGGGCGCAGGGTGGGGCGGTCCGGGGCGAGGCCCCGGAAGCCGTCGTCGGCGTCGTCCCGGTCGGAGCCGCCGCCGGCGCCCGGGTGCGAGGAGGCGGGGTGCCGCTCCGGGCCACCGGAGGCCCCCGCGCCCCCGGCCCCCACCAGCACCATCTCCTTCTCCGTCTCCTTCTCCGTCTCCTTCTCCTTCTCCCTTCCCGTCTCCGTCTGCTTCTCCCCCACCAGCACCGCGTCCAGCGTCAGCGTGCCGACCCGTCGGCGCTCGCGCAGGCCGAGGACGTAGGAGAGGACGAGGACGAAGAGCAGGCCCGCGGCGAGCGCCGGGATCATCGGGACGAAGACGTCGCCGGCGTCGACCTTCAGGGCGGTCGCGGCGCGGGCGGTGGGGCCGCCCCAGGGCAGGGTGTTCATCACGCCGTTGGCCATCGCGGCCACCCCGGTCAGCACGACGAGGCTCATCCTCAGCCGCTTGTACAGCGGGTACATCGCCGAGACCGTGATCATGAAGGTGGTCGACCCGTCGCCGTCCAGGGAGACGATCGCGGCGAGCAGCGCCGTACCGACGACCACGCGCATCGGGTCGGCCCGGCAGAACCTCAGGATCGCCCGGACGATCGGGTCGAAGAGACCGACGTCGATCATGACGCCGAAGTAGACGATCGCGAACATGAGCATCGCCGCGGTGGGGGCGAGGCCGGACACGCCGTCGATGACGTAGTCGCCGAGGTGGGCGCCCTTGCCGACGATCACGCAGAACAGCGCGGGAATCAGCACGAGCGCCGCGATCGGCGACATCTTCTTCAGCATGATCAGGACCAGGAAGGTCGCGATCATGGCGAAGCCGAGGAGGGTCAGCATGGAGGAGTACCTAACGTTCGCCCTTGAACATCCCGCCGGAGGCCGGCGGTGCGACGACGCTAGGTGCCGTGAAGCGGCGTTAACAAGACGTTGACAACCGAGCAATAAGCGCAGAACTCCAGGTCACGGGGTGGTGTCGAGCGCGACGGGTACGCCGTTGAGGACCGCGTTGCCGGAGAGCGGGTCGAGCAGGCTGCCGTCGAGGAGCTGATTGACGTTGACGCCGGGATCGAGGGCGGCGTGGGCGAGCCGGGTGCCGGGCCGGTCGTGGCCCCAGCCGTGCGGCAGGCTCACCACACCCGGCCGGACCGCGTCGGTGACCTCGGCGGGGACGGTCACCTCTCCCCCGGCGCCCTTCACCCGCACCACCGCCCCGTCCGCGACGCCCAGCCGGGCGGCGTCCTCGGGGTGCAGATGCAGGGTGCAGCGGTTGGAGCCGCCGGTGAGGGCCGGGATGTTGTGCATCCAACTGTTGTTGGAGCGCAGGTGGCGGCGGCCGATCAGGACCAGTCCGGCGGGCCGCTCCGCCAGCGCCCGGCGCAGCCGGGGCAGGTCGCCGGCGATCGGCCCCGGCAGCAGCTCCACCTTGCCGCTGCGGGTCTTCAGCGGCTGCGGCAGGCGCGGGCGCAGCGGACCGAGGTCGATGCCGTGCGGCTGGGCGAGCAGCTTCTCCAGGGTCAGCCCGTCGGGCCGTACGCCGAAGCCGTCGCCGTAGGGGCCCAGGCGCAGCATCAGGTCGAGCCGCCGCTCGGGGCCGTCGGCGCCGGTCAGCAGCGCGGCGAGGGCGCGCGGGTCACGGCCGTACGCCGGGGAGTGCGGCTCGGTGACCGCCTTGCCGAGGGTCTGGGCGATCACCGTCGCGTCGACGGCGCCGGGGTCGGTGCCGTGCCTGCCGGTCGCCGCGAGGATCAGCCGGGCCAGGATCTCCGTCTCCGCCGGGCGGCCCGGCTCCAGCGGTACGGCGGGCCGGGTGTAGCGGACCTGGTGGCGTACGGCGAGGGTGTTGAGGGCGAAGTCGTGGTGCGGGCTCTGGGCGGGCGGGGGCGGCGGCAGGACGACGTGGGCGTGGCGGGAGGTCTCGTTGAGGTAGGGGTCGACGCTCACCATGAAGTCGAGGGAGCCGAGCGCCTTGTCGAGGCGGGCGCCGTCGGGGGCGGACAGTACCGGGTTGGCGGCGATGGCGACGAGCGCGCGGACCGGCTCGCCCTCGGCGGTGGCGGTGTCGATCTCCTCGGCGAGCGCGGAGAGCGGCAGTTCCCCCTTGGCCTCGGGGTGTCCGCTCACCCGGGAGTGCCAGCGGCCGAGCGCGAAGCCGCGGCCCGGTCCGGCGGGGCGCGGGGACTTGTCGGTGGCGGCCTGCGGGAAGAGGGCGCCGCCGGGCCGGTCGAGGTTGCCGGTGAGGGTGTTGAGGACGTCGACCAGCCAACTGGCCAGGGTGCCGTGCGGGACCGTGCAACTGCCGATGCGGCCGTAGACGGCGGCGGTGGGGGCGGCGGCGAGTTCGCGGGCGAGGGCGCGGGTGGTGGCGGCGTCCACGTCGCAGGCCGCGGCGACCGCCTCCGGGGTGAAGTCCCGGAGCGCGGCCCGCAGTTCGCTGACGCCCTCGACGTGCGGGGCGAGCACGCCGAGGTCGGTCAGGCCCTCGGCGAACAGCACGTGGGCGACCGCCGCGAGCAGCAGGGCGTCGGTGCCGGGGCGGATCGGGACGTGCCGGTCGGCGAGTTTCGCGGTGCGGGTGCGGCGCGGGTCGATCACGGTGAGGGTGCCGCCGCGCGCTCTGAGCGCCTTGAGCCGGCCCGGGAAGTCGGGGGCGGTGCAGAGGCTGCCGTTGGACTCCAGCGGGTTGGCGCCGATGAGCAGCAGGTGGTCGGTGCGGTCGAGGTCGGGCACCGGGATGGCGTTGGCGTCGCCGAAGAGCAGCCCGCTGGAGACGTGCTTGGGCATCTGGTCGACGGTGGAGGCGGTGAAGACGCTGCGGGTGCCGAGCGCGGCGAGCAGGACGGACGGGTAGAGGCCGCCGGCCACGGTGTGCACGTTGGGGTTGCCGAGGACGACGCCGACGGCGTGCGGGCCGTGCCGTTCGACGACCGGCGCGAGGCCCGCGGCGACCGCGTCGAACGCCTCCTCCCAGCTCGCCTCGCGCAGCTCGCCGTCCCGGCGCACCAGTGGGGCGCGCAGCCGGTCCGGGTCGGCGTCGACGGCGCCGAAGGAGGCGCCCTTGGGGCAGATGAACCCCTGACTGAAGACGTCGTCGCGGTCGCCGCGCGCGGCGGTGACGCGGGGGCCGTCGAGGGTGAGGGTGAGGCCACAGGTGGCCTCGCACAGGGGGCAGATGCGCAGGGCGGTGCGGGACACGGGGTCCTCCCGGTGGGCGGCGGCGGTGGCGCTCGGACATGGGACCGGCCCTGAGCATACCGACCGGTACGCATGCTGGGGAGGCTGTGCGAAAGGCGGTTCCGGACGACCGGTGCTCGCCCCCCTCGCCCCCGGCCTTCAGTCGAGAACCCGCCCCAGATACGCCCGCAGCAGCTCCCGTGCCTCCTCGATGATCCGCTCGTCGCCGTCGGGGGCGACCCGGAAGGCGAGCTGGACCAGTGTGTCGGCGGTCTCGACGGCGACCAGGAAGACGCGGCGCAGGTCGTCGTCGGGGTGGCGGTCGAGGCGGCCGGAGAGCAGTTCGGTGAGGCGGTCGGCGACGCGGTGGTTGGGCGCGGCCCGCGGATCGCCGACCGGTATCTGGTTGCCGAAGTCCACCAGCGAGAAACCGGGCGCGGTCCGCTTCATCTCCAGGTACTCGTCGAGGACCACGTCCAGCGCCGCCCGCCACCCCCCGTCACCGCCCCCGGCGTCGTCGCCGTCCGCTCCCTCGGAGAGCCGTTCGGTGACCCGCCGCGTGTACCGCTCCAGGTTGCGCTGGGCCAGCGCGTCGGCCATCTGCCGCTTGTTGCCGAAGAAGCGGTACACCGAACCGATGGGGACCTGCGCGCGCAGGGCGACGGCCCTGGTGCTCAGCCCGTCGTAGCCGACCTCGTCGAGCAGGTCGGCGCAGGCGTCGAGGATGCGGGTCAGCCGTTCGGCGCTGCGCCGCTGCACGGGGGCGCGGCGCAGCGGGGTCGCGTGGGGAGGCACGCTGCTCATGATGCCTCCCGGTCCGCGCCGGGCGCACCGCGGCCTCCCGGGACCGGGCGCGCGAACGCGCCCCCGGTCCCGTCCCCGCCGGCCGCGGGAGAGGCCGCCGCCGGTTCCGACGCGGTGATGTCCGCCGTGCTCTGCACGGGCCGGCCGTCCACCGCCCAGACCGTGCCGTCGTCGGCGTACAGGCGGGCGGTGACGTGGTGGGTGCCGCGCGGCACCAGGCCGGGCGCGAGCCGGTGGCCGGGGCCGCGGAGCCGGCCGACGAGGCCGCCGTCGACGTAGAGGTGCGCGAGGCCCCGGCCGGCCACCGCCCTGGCCGGCGTACCGGCGGGCGAGAAGCGGAAGCCGCGGACGGACAGCCGCACCGCCCAGCCGCCGTCGGCCTCCGGCTGCACCTCGACGCCGACCTCGGGCGCCCCTTCGCCGTCCACCTCGCGCAGGCGCCGCCCGTCCTCGTCGGTGGCCTCCAGGAGCCGGCCCGCGGCGGCGGACGGCAGCGCGCGCTCCGGCCCGTCCGCACCACCGGAGCCGCAGCCCGCGAGTCCGGTCGGCAGCAGGACGCAGACCGCGAGCGCGGCGAGTGATCTCCGCGTCCACGACATGCCGGTGAGCGTAGAACAAAGGTCCGACCGTGCGGATCCTCTTCGAACCCTCGGGGTCGGGTTCCGGCCGTCCTTCCGCAGGCGGACGGCGGGCCGGGCGGACCTCTTGCGCGCGGGAAACCGCAATCCTACGGTGTTGCATAGGAATCAGTGGGGCGAGGCGCGAGGGAGCGAGCATGAGCGGGGACGCGCGGAAGGCCGCGGCGGGAGCGGCGTATCTGACCGGCTTCGGCAACGAACACGCCTCCGAGGCCGTGCCGGGCGCGCTGCCCGAGGGCCGCAACTCGCCCCAGCGGGCGCCCCTCGGGCTGTACGCGGAGCAGCTCAGCGGCACGGCCTTCACCGAGCCGAGGGCGCACAACCGGCGCTCGTGGCTGTACCGCGTCCGCCCCTCGGCCGCGCACCCGCCGTTCACCCGCGCGGACAACGGCCGGGTCCGTACCGCGCCCTTCACCGAGGCGGTCCCCGACCCCAACCGGCTGCGCTGGGACCCGCTGCCCGCCCCGGGTCCGGGCACGGACTTCCTGGCCGGCCTGTGGACCCTCGGCGGCAACGGCGACGCCACCCGGCGCGCGGGCATGGCCGTGCACCTCTACCACGCCACCGCCTCGATGGACCGCGTCCTCAGCGACTCCGACGGCGAGCTGCTGATCGTCCCGGAGCGCGGTGGGCTGCTGCTGCGCACCGAGTTCGGAGCGCTGCACGCCGAGCCGGGGCACGTCGCGCTCGTCCCGCGCGGGGTGCGCTTCCGGGTGGAGCTGCTGGACGACACCGCCCGCGGTTACGTCTGCGAGAACTACGGCGCCCCCTTCCGCCTGCCCGACCTCGGCCCGATCGGCGCCAACGGGCTGGCCGCCGCCCGTGACTTCCGGGCGCCGACCGCCGCGTACGAGGACGTCGAGGGCCCGGTGGAGGTGGTCAACAAGTTCTGCGGGAACCTCTGGACGGCCGTCTACGACCACTCCCCCCTCGACGTCGTCGCCTGGCACGGCAACCTCGTCCCGTACGTCTACGACCTGCGCCGCTTCAACGCCCTCGGCTCGATCTCGTACGACCATCCCGACCCGTCGGTCTTCACGGTGCTCACCTCGCCCTCCGACACCCCGGGCCTCGCGGGCGTGGACTTCGTGGCGTTCGTGCCGCGCTGGCTGGTGGGCGAGGACACCTTCCGGCCGCCGTACTTCCACCGCAACGTGATGAGTGAGTACATGGGGCTGATCGAGGGCGCCTACGACGCCAAGACGGCCGGGAAGGGCGGGTTCGTGCCGGGCGGCGGCTCGCTGCACAACATGATGTCGGCGCACGGCCCGGACCGGGAGACCTTCGACCGGGCGAGCGCGGCGGAGCTGGTGCCGCAGCGGATCGACGACGGGCTGGCGTTCATGTTCGAGACCCGGTGGCCGGTGACGCTGGCGCCCCAGGCGGCCGGCGCGGAGCACCTGCAACCGCGCTACGACGAGGTCTGGCGGGGCCTCGCGCGGCACTTCCGCCCCTTGCGGTGACCCGGGCGGGCCGGTACGGATGACAGCCGTGACCTCCTTCGCCCCGGACTCCGTCGTCCTCAACCGCAAGCTGCCGCTCTGGTACCAGGTCTCGCAGTCGCTGCGGGCCTCGATACTCGGCCGCTCACCCCAGGACCCGCTGCGCCTGCCCACCGAGGAGCAGCTCGCCGGGCACTACGGGGTGAGCGTGCTGACCATGCGGCAGGCCCTGCGGGAGCTGGAGGACGAGGGGCTGATCTCACGCCACCGCCGGCGCGGCACGTTCATCGAGCCGCACGTCCGGCGGGCCGCGCCGGTGCGGCTGCTCGGCTCGGTGGACGCGATCGTGGCCCAGCAGTCGGGGATGCGCACCGAGTTGCTGGCGCACGGCAGCGGGCCGGTGCCCGCGGGGCTGGGCGACTGCTTCCCGGACTTGGCCGAGGTGGCCACGTACCACCGGCTGCGCGGCGACGAGAAGACGGACGAGCCGACCAACCACGCCCGCAACTACGTCCGTCCCGAACTGGCCGCCCGCATCGACCCCGACGACCTGACCCGCTGGCCGATGACCAAGGTGCTGCGGGACGTGGTGGGCGTGGGCATCGGCCGGATCACGGACACCGTGGAGGCCCGGCTCGCCGACCCGGAGACGGCCCGGCTGCTGCGGGTCCCGCTGCTCAGCCCGATCCTGCACTACACGGGCATCACCCGGGACACCGCCGGGCGGGTGCTGGACGTGGCGGTCATTAACTACCGCGGCGACCGTTTCGCGTTCACCGTCACCCTGGACGCCCAGTGAGACCGCCCCCGCCCGTCGTACGATGCCAGGCGTGACGCACGACGACGACGCTCCGCCGCTGGCGGACCTCATGCCGTGGTCCGTCGCACCGCCGCGGCTCGGCCGGGGGTGGCCGACGGCGCCCGACGTGACGTCCCTGAAGGCGCGCTGGGACGCCCTGCTGAAGGCCGGGGGGCCGGACCGCGAGGCCCTGTTCGAGCCCACCCGGTCGCGCACCCTGCACACGCCGGTCGGCCAGCTCCCGGGGGTCACCGGCGGCACCGGGAGGCTGGTGCGCGCCTCGGGGCCGTGCCCGGAGCCGGTGCGCGTGCTGCGCGCGCCGTTCGACGAGCAGTGGCTGATCCCGGACCACCGGCTGATCGACGCGGCCCGCCCCGAGCTGTGGCGGGTGGCGGACGCGCGGCAGGTCTTCGTCGTGGAGACGCCCGACCCGTCCGGCGCGCTGCTGGCGACCTCGCTGCTGCCGGTCTTCGGGCCCGGCCGGGTCCGCCCGCTGCACCGGCGCCCCGGCGGCGCGGAACCCAACCTGGCGCCCGGCCTGCTGGATCACCTGGCCGCCCAGCTCGGCCTGCGCCCCGACCCGCTGGACTTCCTCGCCTGGGCCTGGGCGGCGGTGCGCCCGGGCCCGGTGGTGCCGCTCACCTCGGACGCCGCACTGTGGGAGCGGGGCGTGGCCCTGGGCCGCCGCGCGCTGTGGCTGATGCGGCGCGACGGCGAACGCCCGAGGCTGCCGGGCGGCCGCCGCCCGTACGTCCGCGCCCCGCTGCCCCCGCGCCCGCTGACCCTGCGCTACGACCCGGACGAGGAGGCCCTGTACCTCGACGAGGGCCGGGTCTCCCCGGTGCCGCCCGGCGCCTGGGAGTTCGAGGCCGGCGGGGAGCGGGTGCTGGAGCGCTGGTTCGCCGCCCGGACCGCCGAGGGCGAACCGGGCACGCTCGCCTCGATCCGCCCCGCCGCCTGGCGGCCGGAGTGGACGTCCGAACTGCTGGAGCTGATCACGGTGCTGGCCCTGCTCGCGGAAGTGCTCCCGCGGCGGGCGGAGTTCACGGTCACCGCCCCCCTCACGGCCACCGAACTGTGCGAGGCGGGCGTCCTCCCGGTCCCCCGCTCGGCGCGCGGCCCCGCCTCGGTGCTGGAGGGCCGGGAAGAGGGCCCCGAGGGTCAGCTCGCGCTGCTGTGACGGGCCTGCCCTTCGGGTGGCACGGGTGCCGGGGTGCCGCAGTGCCGGAATGACGTGGAGCGTCCGCGCTCAGGGTGCACACCGGAGCGTCGCTGCGTGCCGTGGGGATGACGGGCTACGAGTGCGCGAGGCGACGCCGGACGGTGTGACCGCGAGAGCGCGGAGGCTCAGTTGCCGAACAGTGAACGGCGCAGTCTGCGCAGCGGCGCGAAGAGCGAGACCCGGCGCACTCGGGCGCCCCTGCCGCTGCGGTCGTGCGCGGTGTCACGCGCGGTCAGCTCCACGATCAGCGAGGTCGCCTCGACCGTCTCGCGCTGCGGGACGGCGGGACCGCCGAGCACCGAGAGATGGCGGTCGAGACGCGAGCTGGTCGCGCTGCTCCCGCAGGTGATCGCAGGGACCCGTGCCCTGCTGCGCACTGTTATCTGTTCCATGTCACTCCCCACCCGTACGAGGCCACCCGGCCCGGGCAGGGTAACCCTATCGCCCCAGTGGGGCTCGCGTGTATCGCGGTCACAGGATTCACCTTCCCCGTAAGGGTGTTGACGATCACTCGATGAATCCGGCTCAATTCAGGGCGAGTTGGACAACCGGGCCGCCGAGGGGCCGGACCGGCCCGGCCGGCGACCGGGCTGCCGCTCAAGGGGGCGGTGAGCGGGTGACCGCCGACCGCCCCCGTCTTCGGTGACGCGCGAGGGGGAGACCCCGACGGACGGGACCTCCCCCTCACCTCCCGGCACGTACTCCGGGTCGCACTCCCCCTGACGGGGTGTCCGGAGTCCCCTGGCGGGGTGCCGGATCAGGCGGCGCTGTTCAGGGCCGGCAGGTAGCCGCCCGACTGGCCGGCCGCCGTCGGGTGGTAGGACTCGCCGACATCGAGCCAGTTGACACTGTGCAGCCAGGAACTGCCGGAGCAGATCTCGTGGCCGGTGAACGGGGTGCGGACGTCGGCGAAGGTGAAGCCGTGCGCGGCGGAGCGGCGGGCGAGGACGGTGTTCAGGTGGTCGGAGGCGTCGTTGACGGCCTTCCGCTTCGCCTCGGAGAGGCCGAGGCAGGTGGCGCCGAGCTTGTAGAAGCGGGGGTAGCCGAGGACGACGACGTGGGCGGCGGGGGCCTTGCCGCGGATCGCGGTGTACACGTTGTCGAGATTGCCGGGGAGCGTGGAGTCGATGTACGCCCGCGCGGTGGCGATCCGCGACAGGCAGTTGCTGTCGGACTGGAGCACACAGGTCGTCATGACGTCGGCGAAACCGGCGTCGTTGCCGCCGACACTGATCGAGACCAGGTCGGTGGCGGAGCCGAGCGGGGCGAGCTGTCCGGCGAGAACATCACCCGTACGGGCGCCGGAGCAGGCGGTGAAGGCGAAGGACGAAGGTGAGTTGGCGTTGGCCCAGAGCTGGGGGTACGCCTTGGTGCTGCGCTTGCAGTCACCGCTGGCGGCGGTGTAGCTGCCCGCGCCGACACCGGAGGAATAGGAGTCGCCGAGGGCCACATAGGGCCCGGCGGCAGCCGATTCGGCGGCCTGCGCGGAACCGGCCCCGGTGAGGGCGGCGCACACGGCCAGGAGGACGGCACTCAGGAAACCGACAAGTCGGGAACGTCTCATGGAACCTCCCTTTAGCAGGTTCTCTGCCGCAACCGTGGTACCAGCTACGCGTGTTGACAGGAAGTGCGCATGCCAAAACTGACCCGATCGGAGGCGGTGCGGACGCAAAGGCCGTCTTGACGGTCCCCGGCGACTGCGCGACTCTGAGCCCCGGCATCAAGGGCTCATTCAAGGGCTTCAGGGGGCAAAGCGGATCTGTCCGATGATCGGATACTGATCGGAATATGTCGTTCCATCAGTACGGATGACAGCAGAACAACGAAAAGGTGAGGGCTCGTTCCCGCACTTGCCATACAGGTTGAATCGTCAATACCGTCGTACATCTCGCCCGCACCGGTACGCCGGCAAGCGGCTCCAGGGGAGGGCTCAGGGACCGCGGCGGACCAGGGCGAGGCGCGGTAGGGGGGTGCCGTGCCCGGTGATGTGACCGTCTCCGGGCCGGTCGTGCCGCGCGGTCGGCCGCCGTTCTCGGCTGCCGGCCGGTTCTGCCCGCTCATCGGCGGGCACGGAGCGTCATCCGACCCGTGCCGTGGGTGAGTACAACCCCCCTTTCGAACCGGACACAATGCCGGACCGCCCTGGGGCGGGCGGTCCGCCGGACGAGAGGGACCAGAGTCATGAGTTCCGTTCTGCGGCCGGCGGCCACGGGCGACAGCCCGTCGCACGCCGCGAAGTACCGGCCCGTCTCCTCACACCTGGCGATCGCGCCGCCGGTCAGTGTGGTCATCCCCGCGATGAACGAGGCGGAGAACCTGCCGTACGTCTTCAAGACACTCCCGGACTGGATACACGAGGTCGTCCTGGTCGACGGGAACTCCACCGACGACACCGTCGACGTCGCACGCGAGCTGCGGCCGGACGTCAAGGTCGTGGAGCAGCGCGGCAAGGGCAAGGGGGACGCGCTGATCACCGGTTTCCAGGCGTGCACCGGTGACATCATCGTCATGGTCGACGCCGACGGTTCGGCGGACGGCGAGGAGATCGTCTCCTACGTCTCCGCCCTCGTCTCGGGCGCCGACTTCGCCAAGGGCTCCCGCTTCGCCAACGGCGGTGGCACCGACGACATGACCTTCGTCCGCAGGCTGGGCAACGCCGCCCTGTGCGCGGTCGTCAACCGGAAGTTCGGCGCCCGTTACACCGACCTCTGCTACGGCTACAACGCGTTCTGGCGCCACTGCCTGGACAAGATCGACCTGGACTGCACCGGCTTCGAGGTCGAGACGCTGATGAACATCCGGGTCGTCAAGGCGGGCCTGAAGGTCCAGGAGATACCCAGCCACGAGTACCTGCGCATCCACGGCGTCAGCAACCTGCGGGCCGTGCGCGACGGGCTGCGGGTGCTGAGAGTCATCCTCCAGGAGCGTTCCAACCGGCGTGCGCTGCGCGGCAGCCGTACGTACTCGGCGAAGCTGGACACGGCGCAGGGGAAGGTGTCTTGAGCCGTCCCGGCATCTCCGTGGTGATCTGCGTCTACACCGAGGAGCGCTGGGAGGACATCCTCGCGGCGGTCTCCTCGGTGCGGGCGCAGTCCCACCCGGCCCTGGAGATCCTGCTGGTCGTCGACCACAACGAGGCGCTCCGCGCACGGCTGACCGAGGAGTACCCGGAGCACGCCGAGCACGCGGAATACGGGCGGCACCAGGCGTCCGGGGAGGTGCGGGTGCTCGCCAACGCGGGCCCCCGCGGGCTCTCGGCCGGCCGCAACACCGGGATCGCCGCCTCGCGCGGCGCGGTGATCGCCTTCCTCGACGACGACGCCGTGGCCGAGCGCGACTGGCTGCGCCACTTCGCAAAGGCTTACGACGACCCGCGCGTGCTGGCGGTCGGCGGGCGCACGGTGCCGATCTGGGCGTCGGGACGCCGGCCCGTCTGGTTCCCGGAGGAGTTCGACTGGGTGGTGGGCTGCACCTACCGCGGCCTGCCGCCCGGCCGGGTCCGGGTGCGCAACGTGCTCGGCGGCAACGCCTCCTTCCGGCGGGAGGCGTTCGACGCGGCGGGCGGTTTCGCCACCGGCATCGGCCGCGACGGCGACAGCCGCCCGCTGGGCTGCGAGGAGACGGAGCTGTGCATCCGGCTCACCCGGGCCCGGCCGGACGCCGTCCTGCTCATCGACGACCGGGCCGTCATCCACCACCGGGTGCCCGCCCCGCGCGAGCGCTTCCGGTACTTCCGCGCCCGCGCCTACGCGGAGGGCCTGTCCAAGGCGCTGGTGGCGCGGAGCGTCGGCGCGGAGAAAGGGCTTGAGTCGGAGCGGCGGTACGCCACGCGCGTGCTGCCGGCCGGGGTGGCCCGCGGCCTGCGGGACGCCGTACTGGCCCGTCCGGGCGGCGCGGGCCGGGCGGGCGCGATCGTCGCCGGGGTGTGCACGGCGGCGGGCGGCTATGTGCTGGGCAGCGTCCGGGTCCGGCGGGGCGCGGTGGCGTTCTCCATCCCGCCGCTCGCCGCGACGGCCACTGCGACCATCGGCGCGACCACCGCCACGACCACCGCTTCGACCCGGACGACGGGACCGGTGATGCCGGCCGCTCCGGCCTCTCCGGCCGCTCCGGCGCCGGGAGGCGCGGATGAGTGACGCGCGCGTGCCGATCCTCATGTACCACGCCGTCGCCGCCGATCCGCGCGCCGCCACCCGGGCGCTGTCGGTGACCCCGCAGGCGTTCGCGGCGCAGATGGCGGCCGTGGCCGAGCGCGGTCTGACCCCGGTCACCGCGGCGGAACTGGCCGCGGCCTGGCGGGCGGGCCGGCCGCTGCCCGCCCGCCCGGTGCTCGTCACCTTCGACGACGGCTACGAGGGCGTGCACCGCCACGCCCTGCCCGTGCTCGCCGGGCACGGCTTCCCGGCCACCCTGTTCGTCGCCACGGGCTGGCTGCGCGGCCCGTACGACACCGGGGGCGCGCTCGACACCATGCTCGACTGGGACCAGGTGCGGGAACTGGCCGACGCGGGCGTGGAGATCGGCGGGCACAGCCACACCCACCCCCAGCTCGACCAGGTCGGCACCGATGACCTGCGGTACGAACTGACGCACTCCAGGGAGATCCTCACCGACCGGCTGGGCACGGCACCGGCGTCGTTCGCCTACCCCTACGGCTACTCCGACCGCCGGGTGCGGGCGGCGGTGCGCGAGACCGGGTACGCCCAGGCGCTGGCCGTGGGCAACGCACTGGCCCGGCGCGCCCAGGGACCGTACGCGCTGCGGCGGGTGACGGTGCGCCGGAGCACCGGCGCGGCGGAGTTCGCCCGGCTGCTCGAAGGCCGCGCGCTCACCCGGGTCTTCGCCCGGGACCGGGCTCTCACCAAGGGTTACGCCGTGGTCCGCCGGACCCGGCGACTGCGCGGACGGGTGCGCGGTACCCGGGTCTGAACGGGAGGCCGGCCGGGGCCGCGCGGACGCGGGGCCGTACTTGCCGGGCGGGTGTCGAAAGTCCCGTCCGCCCGGCCGGCGCTCACCGCTCGAACGCCGCCCGCAGGGCATCCCGTACCGCCGCCGACGCCTCGTCCTCCGGTACGCCCAGCCGCCGGGCCCGGGAGGCGAAGGTCTGCGCGGCGGCGGCCAGTTCGCGGGCGGCGGCCGAGCCCGCGGCGGCGACGAAGGTGCCGTTGCGGCCCCGCGTCTCGATCACCCCGTCCGCCTCCAGCGCCCGGTACGCCTTGGCGACCGTGTTGGGCGCGAGGCCCAGGGACTCGGCCAGCCCGCGCACGGTCGGCAGCCGGTACCCCACCGGCAGCGTGCCCGACCGGGCCTGCCCGGAGATCTGCGCGCGCACCTGTTCGTAGGGGGCGGCACCGTCGTCGATGTGGATCTTCAAGGTCACGCGGTGATTGTCCCGTACCCGGCGGAAAATGGGAGGCACCCCGGCCTTGGGCGCCCGTAGCGTGCGCTCCCATGACCGTCTCCGTGCGTGACCTGCGGCCCGGCGTCCCCGGCGACGTCGAGGCCTTCGCCCGTGTCCGCCGCCGCGCCCTGCCGTACATGCTGTACACCCCGGAGTCCGTCCTGCACCACCTCACCCACACCCATCCGGCGACCCGGGCGAGGTCCCTGGTGGCCGAGGAGGACGGGGAGGTGATCGGCACCGCCCAGATCGGTCTGGTCCGGGACAGCCCGGAGCCGGGACAGGCGTACCTCAACGTCCATGTGCGCCCGGACCGGCTGCGGCGCGGCGCGGGCGGGCTGCTGGTGCGGGTGGCCGAGGAGTACCTGGCCGCCGAGGGGGCCACGAAGCTGCTCTCCTGGGTGCTGGACACGCCCGCGGACCGGGGGTTCGCCGAGCGGCACGGCTACCGGGAGGGGCGTTCCGCGCACTTCCTCCGCCTCGACCTGGCGCACGGCACGCTCCCGCCGCTCGAACCGCCGCCCGCCGGGGTCGCGCTGCGGACCGCCGCCGACTGGGCGGACGACCCGCGTCCGCTGTTCGCGCTGGACGCGGAGACGACGGCGGACGAACCGAGCGACGTGGCCACCGAGTTCACCGACTACGCGGCGTGGGTGGCGGAGACCTGGCGCCATCCGCTGCTGGACCGTGACCTCACCACGGTGGCCGTCGTGGACGGCCGCCCCGCCGCCTTCACCGCGGCCTACACCGACGACGGCACGCGCTACGCCACCGCGATGACCGGCACCGCGCGCGCCTTCCGCGGCCGGGGCCTGGCCAAGCTCGTCAAGAACGCCTCCCTGCACCGGGCCCGCGCCGCCGGCCGCACGGAGGCGTTCACGGGCAACGACACCGGCAACGGCCCGATGCTCGCCGTCAACAAGTGGTGCGGTTACGAGATCCGCGCCACGGAGGTGCGTCATGTCCGCGAGATCGGCTGAGCCGGGGTCCGTGGTGGAGATCGCACTTGTGAAGGCGGGCCGCACGAAGATCCGTTACCCGAGCGAGCTGCTGGCCGACGACGGGACCCGCGTCACCGTCCGCGCCCCCTGGGCCGGCGCCGGCGTCCGCGACTTCGGCTTCGTGCGCTTCGAGGCGGGGGACGTGTTCACCGAGTACTACTGGCGCGACCGCTGGTACGCCGTCAAGGAGGTCCGCACCGGTACGGGCACGCTGAAGGGCTGGTACTGCGACATCACCCGCCCCGCCGTGCGCACCGGCGCGGAACTCGTCGTGGAGGACCTCGACCTGGATCTGTGGCGCTCCGCCGACGGCACGGACGTACGGCGGCTGGACGAGGACGAGTTCGCCGCGAGCGGTCTGGCGGAACGGGACCCCGGGGCCGCTGCCGCCGCCGTCGCCGCGCTGGACACCCTGGAGCGGCTGGCCCGCGGGGACGGGTTCGGGGCACTGCTGATGTAGAGATCACGTCCCGTCCGGTTTCGCGGCGTCATGGGACGGGGACATGGCGTCACACCGGGATGTTCCGGAGCCCGCAAGGGTGACAGCCACCACTGACAGTCGAATCGTGACCGCCGCCACTGACAGGGCTGCGTCGATGAGGAACTCTCGCGAACAGGGTCTACCCCCGTGACCACGCGGAACCCGGTGGATCCGTGAGGAGGCAGCCATGCGCCGTGTGACCGTGCAGAAGCCCCTGAAGAAGAGCGACACCCGCCGGGTCCGCGAGGAAGCCGAGGCGCGCCCGGCCGCCCGCCCGGAAGTGCGCAAGGACATCGCCCGCACCTGGTGGCCGGAGGGCTGACCGGCCGCTGGGCTCGGGTGGCTACCTGAGCCCAGCCTGAGCACTCCCTTAAAGGGACCATAAGGATCTCCTCCGCCCGCCTCCGGCAGGCGATTTCGCGGTGCTGCGGGGCTAGCTTGCTGATCACCCCCCACGGGTTCCGGCTCGCTTTCCCGTTCTCAGTGACCGTTTCGAGGAGTTCCCCCATGCCCGCATCCCGCAGGGTCGCCGCCGTCGTCGCCGCCGGTGCCCTCCCGCTCGCCCTGACCGCGCTCACGGCCGCCCCCGCCGCCGCGCACGGTTCGATGGGCGACCCGGTCAGCCGGGTCTCGCAGTGTTACGCCGAGGGCCCCGAGAGCCCCACGTCGGCCGCGTGCGGGGCGGCGGTCGCGGCGGGCGGCACGCAGGCGCTCTACGACTGGAACGGCATCCGCATCGGCAACGCCGACGGCAAGCACCAGGAGCTGATCCCGGACGGCAAGCTGTGCAGCGCCAACGACCCGGCCTTCAAGGGCCTGGACCTGGCCCGCGCCGACTGGCCCGCGACCGGCGTGAACAGCGGCTCGTACACCTTCAAGTACCGCGTGACGGCCCAGCACAAGGGCACCTTCAAGGTGTACATCACCCAGCCCGGCTACGACCCGGCCCAGCCGCTGGCCTGGGCCGACCTGGACCTGACCGCCCCGGTCGCGACGGTCACCGACCCGGTCGCCTCGGACGGCTTCTACACCTTCTCCGGCTCCCTGCCCGAGCGCACCGGCAAGCATCTGCTGTACGCGGTGTGGCAGCGCTCGGACAGCCCGGAGGCGTTCTACTCCTGCTCGGACGTCGCCTTCGGCGGGGAGAACACCACCGGCGGCACCGCCCCCGGGGAGACGGACCCCGCCGAGGAGACCGACACCACCGGCCAGGACCAGGCGGCCGGCGCCGGAGAGGGCGCGGCGCCGGAGGCGTCCGCCCCGTCCGACGCGCAGATCGAGGCGGGCAGCGACAAGTCGACGGTCGAGCACCACGGCCACGGCGACCAGGACGCCACCACGACGACCGACGCGAGTGCGCGGGCCGGGGCGAGTCCGGAGGCCGGGGCGGCCGCTGCCGCCGGGCCCAACCGGCCGCAGGCCGCCGGCGGCGGCGCCGACCTCGCCGAGACCGGCGGCGACGGGACCACCCCGTACCTCGCGGTCGGCGGCGCCGCCGTCCTCGCCCTGGGCGCGGCCACCCTCTTCGCCACGGCCCGGCGCCGCGCCACGCACGGGGGCCGGGCCGGTCGCTGACCGGAGACCGGAGACCGGGGGACCGTCCGGCGGCTCAGGCCGGGCGGTCCCCCCGCGCACCGGACGAGCCGGACCCGGCTCACGCGACCAGCGACCCCGCCAGCACCGCCCGCGGCCCGAACTTCGCGCGGGCACGGTCCGCGACCTCCTCGATACGGCGGACCTTCTCGTCCACGGGGTCGAAGGTGAGCTGGTGAGCGGCGTGCTCGGCCGGGGTGAGCCCCTCGGCGCGCAGGGCGATCGCGCGGACCCGGGCGCGCTGGAGGCCGAGCGCCTCGTACAGGCCGTAGGCGGTCCGGGTGAGCGCCGCGGTGTGGGCGGTCGGCTCCCCCGGGGTGCGGCTCCGGGTCGTCGCCGAGCGGTCGGCGTAGCGCACGGTGAGGGTGAGGGTCCGGCAGACCTTGTCCAGGGCGCGCAGCCGGGCGCCGAGTTCGTCGGCGGCCGACAGCAGGACGCGGCGGTGCCGGCCGGCGTCCAGCTCGTCGCGGTCGAAGGGGCGTTCGGCGACCAGGGACCGGGAGACGCCGTTGGGGACGACCCGGCCGCGGTCGACGCCGTTCGCCTGCTCGCGCAGCTCGCGGCCGGCCCGCGCGCCGATCAGCCGCTGGAGCGTGGACGGGGGCGCGGCGGCCACCCGGCCGAGGGTGTCGAGGCCGTACTCGCACAGGGTGCGGGCGGTGGCCCGGCCGACCCCGGGCAGCGCGGTGACCGGCCGTTCGGCGAGGAACTCCGGCACCTCCCGCGCCGTGACCGCGCGGACCGCGCCCGGCCGGGCCTCCCGCAGCGCCATCCGGGCCAGCAGCGGGCCCGGTCCGGCGCCGATCGCGCAGTCGACGCCGTGCAGCGCGAGGGCGCGGACCCGGAGCACCGACGCCAGTTCCACCGCGTCGCGCCCGAAGTACCGTTCGGCGCCGCGCAGATCGGCGAGCGCCCCGTCCGGCGGCAGCGCCTGCACCACCGGAGTGAACTCCTCCAGCAGCCCGAGCAGCCCCGGCAGGGCCGCCTCGTACATCGGCGGCAACTGGAAACGTACGCAGAGGATGGTCATCCCGCACTCCCCGGACTCTGGTGCCACAACTTCCTTCCCACCGCGGGCCCTTCACCCGCGGGGCGCAGATCGGCCCAGGGGTGCATCTCGTACCCCGTGGGCATCCGGATGCTCCGCCGCCGCTCCATCGCGTCCTGGGCGGCGGAGCCGGCCGGCGCGGGCCGCCCGTGCGAACCGGCGAGCCGGCGGCGCGCCGGACCGTCCTCGGGGTCGTCGCCCCCGGGCGTCCCGCCCGCCCCGGCCAGCAGGGCCGCGACGCCCTCCAAGCCCTTCTCGCGGCGGATCTCCAGCAGTTCGGCCAGGTTCCAGGCGGCGGCGCCCACCACGCTGAAGCTGCGCGGGCCGCGGCGCTGCACCACCCCGCGCACCAGCAGCAGCCAGGAGTGGAAGACGGTGTGTGCGCAGGTGTCGTGGGAGTCGTCGAAGAAGGCGAGGTCGACCAGGCCGGTGCCGTCGTCCAGGGTGGAGAAGATGACCCGTTTGCCGGACCGGATCGGCGGGGTCTGGGTGGCCGCCTTGGCGCCCGCGACCAGCACCGTCTCCCCGTGCCTGGCCTCGCGCAGCCGCCGCGCCGACCGCACGCCCAGCTCGTCCAGGAAGGCGCGGTGGTCGTCCATCAGGTGGCGCGAGGCGTCCATGGAGAGCACGCCCAGTTCGGCGCTGAGCTTCTCCTCGGAGGTGAGGTCGGGCAGTCCGGCGGAGGCGGTCCGCCGGCCGCCGGCCAGCGGGAGCTGGTCGCCGCGGCCGGCGCGGGCGCCCCGGTGCAGTTCGGCCAGGTGCAGTTGCAGGTCGCGGCGGTTGGCGCCGAACGCGTCCAGCGCGCCGACCTGGGCGAGCCGGCCGGCCAGCGGGCGGCTGGGCCGGGCCCGTTCCCAGAAGTCGAGCAGGGAGGCGTACGGCTGCCCGGCGGCGATCCGTTCCGCCTCGGCCTCGCTGATGCCGTGCACGTCGCGGAGGGCCAGCCGCAGCCCCCAGACGGGAGACCGCGATGCGGCCGGTCCGGTTGGCCCGGACGCTGACCCGGACAGTGATTCAGACACCAGTTCGATCCCGTGTGCGACCCCCGACTTGTTCACGTCCAGCGGCAGCACCGGCACCCCGCGCCGCCGCGCGTCCGCCAGCAGCAGCCGCTTGGGGTACATGCCGGGGTCGTGGGTGAGCAGCCCGGCGTAGAAGGCGGCCGGGTGATGGGTCTTCAGCCACGCCGACTGGTACGTGGGCACGGCGAAGGCGACCGCGTGCGCCTTGCAGAAGCCGTACGAACCGAACGCCTCGACGATCTCCCAGGTCCGCCCGATCGTCTCCGCGTCATAGCCGTTCGCCGCCGCGTGCTGCGCGAACCACACCTTGATCCGCCCCTGCGACTGCGGGTCGGAGAGCCCGCGCCGCACCCGGTCGGCCTCGCCCCGCCCGCAGCCGGTCATGATCGCCACGATGTCGATGACCTGCTCGTGGAAGACGACCACCCCGTACGTGCCCCGCAGCGGCTCCGCCAGGTCCGGGTGCGGGTAGCGCACCGGCGCCCGCCCGTGCCGGGTCTCGATGAACGGCCGCACCATGTCGGCGGCGACCGGGCCGGGCCGGAAGAGCGAGATGTCCACGACGAGGTCGTGGAAGGTGTCCGGCTGGAGCCTGCCGACCAGGTCCCGCTGGCCCGGCGACTCGATCTGGAAACAGCCCAGCGTCTCGGACGAACGGATCAGTTCGTACGTCGCCGGGTCGCCCTGCGGCACCGCTTCCAGGTCGACCCGCTCCCCCGACGCCCGCTCCACCTCGGCGACCGCGTGCGCCATCGCCGACTGCATCCGCACCCCCAGCACGTCCAGCTTGAGCAGCCCCAGCTCCTCCACGTCGTCCTTGTCGAACTGCGCCATGGGGAACCCCTCGCCGCTGGTCGGCATGACCGGCGTGCGGGAGAGCAGGGAGGCGTCGGACAGGAGTACTCCGCAGGGGTGCATGGCGATGCCGCGCGGGAGCGCGTCGAGGGACTCGACCAGCTCCCAGAGCCTGCCGTACTCCTCCTCGCGGCCCGCCAGCTCCCGCAGTTCGGGCAGTTCCGCCAGGGCCGCGCGGGCGTCCCGGGCGCGGATGTGCGGGAAGGACTTGGCGACGCGGTCGATCTCGGCGGGGTCCATGGACAGCGCGGCGCCCACGTCCCGGATCGCGTGCCGCACCCGGTACGTCTCCGGCATCGCGACCGTCGCGACCCGCTCGGCGCCGAACCGGCCGATGATCGCCCGGTAGACCTCCAGGCGGCGCGCGGACTCCACGTCGACGTCGATGTCGGGCAGCACCACCCGCTCCTTGGACAGGAAGCGCTCCATCAGCAGCCCGTGCTCGACCGGGTCGGCGTGGGCGATGCCGAGCAGGTGGTTGACGAGCGAGCCCGCGCCGGAGCCGCGCGCGGCGACCCGGATGCCCATGGACCGCACGTCGTCCACGACCTGGGCGACGGTGAGGAAGTAGGAGGCGAAGCCGTGGTGGGCGATGATGTCCAGTTCGTGGTGCATCCGCTCCCAGTACTCCCGCCGCCGGTCCAGGCCGCGCCGCACCATGCCCGCCGCCGCCCGGGAGGCGAGGGTGCGCTGGGCGGTGCGGCGGCCGGCGCCGACGAGGTGCGGTTCGGGGAAGTGCACGGTGCCCATGCCGAGGTCGTCCTCGGGGTCCACCAGGCACTCGGCGGCGGCCACCCGGGTCTGCTCCAGCAGCCGCCCGGCCACGTCGTCGCGGAAGCCCGCGGCCCGCACGATCCGCTCGGCGGCGCCGCCCATCGCCGCCGCGTCCTTCAGCCACGCCTCACCGGAGTCCAGTTCCCCGGTCAGGTCGATCGGGACCAGGCGGCGGGCGGCGTCCAGCACATCGGCGACCCGGCCCTGGCCGGGGTCGGCGTAGCGCACGGCGTTGGCGAGCACCGGCCGCACCCGCTGTTCGGCGGCGAAGCCCACGGTCCGGGCGGCCAGCCGCAGGGAGCCGGGGCCGGTGCCCTCGCGGCCGTGCCAGACGGTCTCCAGGCGCAGGGCGTCGCCGTACACCTCCCGCCAGGGCGCGAGCAGCCGGGCCGCGCGGTCGGGGCGGCCGGCGGCGAGCGCGCGGCCGACGTCGGAGTCGGGGCCGAGCAGCACGGTGAGGCCGTCGCCGTGGTTGTCGGCCCAGTTCAGCAGGGGTTTCCCGGGGGCGGTGTGGGCGGCGGAGACCAGTCGGCACAGGTCGGCCCAGCCGCGGGCGCCGTCCCGGGCGAGGAAGGTGACGCGCGGGGCCGACTCGTCGACGAAGGCGCCGCCGCGCACGGGGGTACGGCGCCGGTCCCGGCGTACGGAGGTGTCGCCGGGGGCGGGTCCGGAGGCGGGCGGCGCCACCGCCAGCTCCGCGCCGAACAGGGGGCGCACCCCCGCCTTCGCGCACGCCTTGGCGAAGCGGACGGTGCCCGCGAGGGTGTCGCGGTCGGTGAGGGCGAGGGCGTCCATGCCCCGCTCCCCGGCCTGCTCGGCCAGCCGTTCCGGGTGGGCGGCGCCGTAGCGCAGGGAGAACCCGGAAGCGGTGTGCAGATGCGTGAAACCCGGCACACGCACCTCCCGCACTCGTTGGACTCCGACGCTTTATCGAACGTCCGTTCCCATCTCTGCACCCCACCATACCTCTATCTTCGAATATGTGTGCGACATCCGTTCGGCCCCTTCCCACCTGCGCAAACGCCCGGGAACCCGGACCGTGGGGACATGTCACACACCACCGGTGCCGGTGCTCCCCGCAGCTCCGGCGGCTCGTTCCTCGGCGAGGTGCGGGACGCCGTCACCCCGCGGGCCACGCTGCTCGTGCTCGGCGTGATCGCGCTCCAGTTGCTCTTCATCGCCTCCTACGTGGGCGCCCTGCACGACCCGAAGCCGGCGGACGTGCCCTTCGGCGTGGTCGTGCCCGCGGCCGCGGCCGGACGGACCGTGGAGCGGCTGGAGACACTGCCCGGCACCCCGCTGGACCCGCGCACGGTGGCGGACGAGGCGAGCGCCCGCGAGCAGGTCGAGAACCGGGAGATCGACGGCGCCCTGATCGTGGACCCGGACGGCCGCCGGGACACCCTGCTGGTCGCCTCCGGCGGCGGCACCGCCCTCGCCACCACCCTGGAGCGCCTGATCACCGCCCTGGAGGAGAACGAGGGGCGGCCCCTGCGGACCGTCGACGTGGTCCCGGCCTCGGCGGAGGACTTCGACGGGCTGTCCTCGTTCTACCTGGTCGTCGGCTGGTGCGTGGGGGGCTATCTGTGCGCCTCGATCCTCGCGATCAGCACCGGCGCCCGGCCCGCCGACCCGCGCCGCGCGGCGATCCGGCTGCTCGTGATGGCGCTGGTCGCGCTCGTCGGCGGACTCGGCGGCGCGCTGATCATCGGTCCGGTCCTGGGCGCCCTGCCCGGCAGCACATGGGCGCTGTGGGGCCTCGGCGCGCTGACCACCTTCGCGGTCGGCGCCGCCACCCTCGCCCTCCAGGGCCTCTTCGGGATCATCGGCATCGGACTGGCGATCCTGCTGGTGGTGGTCGCGGGCAACCCGAGCGCGGGCGGTGCCTTCCCGCTGCCGATGCTGCCGCCGTTCTGGAAGGCGATCGGCCCCGCGCTGCCGCCGGGCGCCGGCACCTGGGCGGCCCGTTCGATCGCGTACTTCCGGGGCAACGACGTCACCGCCTCGCTGCTGGTGCTCTCCGCGTGGGCGGTGGCGGGCACGGCGGTCACGATGCTGGCCTCGGCACGGCGCCCCGGGCGCCGCGAGGAGGTCTGACACCTGCGCCCCGGGCGCCGCGAGGAGGTCCAGTCCTGTCCGGGTTCCGCCTCTTGCGGCCACCGCCCGGCTGTGCGTCTACGCGCGCTGGCCGCTCCGGCGCGATCTCCCCGGCACGAGCGGGGCGGAGCCCCCGCACGCCGGTCGCGTGCGGGGGCTCGTGTCGCTCACTGCTGTCCGGCTTCGGGAAACCCGGCGTCCCCTAGTAGACGTTGACCCCGTAGGCGCTCAGGGCCTCGGTGACGGGCTGGAAGTAGGTCGTACCGCCGGAGGTGCAGTTGCCGCTGCCGCCGGAGGTCAGACCGTACGCGGTGCCGTTGCTGCCGTAGAGCGGGCCGCCGGAGTCGCCGGGCTCGGCGCAGACATTGGTCTGGATGAGACCGGAGACGATGTCGCCGCCGCCGTAGTTCACGGTGGCGTTCAGACCGGTGACCCGGCCGCTGTGGGTGCCGGAGGTGGAGCCGTCACGGATGACGGTGGTGCCCACGGCCGGGGTGGCGGCGCTGGTGATGTCCACGCCGTTGGCGGTGCCGGGCCGGGCGACGGACCCGGTGTACCGCACGATCCCGTAGTCGTTGCCCGGGAAGCTGGAGCCGGCGGTCGTCCCGATGACGGTGGTGTGCGCGGAGTTGGACCACCAGGTGGTGGCGCCGTCGGTGCAGTGACCGGCGGTCAGGAAGGACTGGACACCGCTGCTGTTCTGGACGTTGAAGCCGAGCGAGCAGCGCCAACTGGTCGCGTAGATGGCGTCGCCGCCCTGGATCAGCTTGCTGAACGTGCCGGGGGTGTGCTTGATCGTGAGCGCGTCGGCCTTGTCGCCGGCCTGCGCCTTGATCTCGGCGATCTCGGCCCGGGACACCGTGCTGTCGACGGTGACCTGCACCTTGCCGGACTTGCTGTCGACGACCCAGGCGGTGCCGGGGACGTCGGCCTTCAGCACCGAGGAGCTGACGCTCTTGAGCTCGGCGGAGCTGAAGGTGGGGGTGTCGGCCGCCGTCGCGTGGGGGACCGCGACCGCGGCGGCGGCCACGAGGCCGGTGGAGACGGCGATCAACCGAGTACGTCTCGTGATGCCGCCGCGGGGGGTGGTGCGCTTGATCCTCACGTTTCGTTCCTCCAGAAAGGAAGTAGGGGGCCCATTGGTGGGGTTGGTGGACCCGTGAGGCGCAGTCAGGGGTGCGGATGTCCGGATTCCGGAACACGACGTGCCCCTGACAAGCACTGAGGGGGAGTATTCGGCCGAACGGACGGTCGGCGCAAGGGTGCCTTTCGGCCGTCGCCTCCCGTACGACCGGACGACACCTGGCGGCCTTCCCGTCCCTCCCGGCCCGCCCGTCCCTCCCGTCCCTCCCGGCCCGCCCTCAGCAGTCGCAGCCGCAGCCGCAGCCGTCGCCACAGCAGTTGCCGCAACACTGGCCGCAGCAGTCACAGCAACTGCAGCAGTCCCCGCACCCCTCGCAGTCGAAGTTGGCGCACAGCCCTTCCTTGCGCTCCCCCGACCAGGGATCGGAGTACGTACCGCAGCACAACTGGCAGGTGCAGGCCAGCCCGGCCCACACCGCGCACCCCGCGAGCAGCCCCCGCCCGCGGCGCGGCGGCTCGGGCGGCGGCGGACCGGCGGGACCGCCCGGGACACCGGGCGGCGCGTAGGGACCGGCGGCGTGCGGACCGGCGGCGTGCGGACCGGCCCGGCCGCCCGAGCCGTGCGCGCAGGACGCGGTGCCGAACGCCCTCTCCACGGAGGAGCGCAGTTCGTGCACGAGCAGCCGGTGGACCAGCCGTCCGTCGGTGAACTCCGCCTCCCGCAGGGCGAGCCGCATCCCGCGCACGGCGTCGTCCGCGAGCCGCCGGGCCTCGGCGCGCGAGGTCCCGGTGGCCGTGAGCGGATTCCAGGCGCCGGACGCGGCGTCGGCGCGCTGGTCCTCCACCGCGTCCAGCAGATGGGCGAGCCGGCCGAAGAGGCGCCCGGCCTCGGCGAGCGGCCGGGCGTTGTACGGCCGCCCGGCCAGGTGGGCGGTGTGCGCGAAGGCGGCGGCGGTCGCGGTCTCGGTCGGTTCGGTGACGACGAGCAGCGGGGTCCCGGGGCCGGCCAGGGACTCGACGCCGGCCTGCCGGTCCACGGCGTCCACCAGGACGGCCGTGTCGAAGCCCACGGCGGCGCCGGTACGGGCCCCGGCGGCGTCCCAGCGCGCGGCGACCCGGCGGGCGGCGCGGGCCACCGGCCGGCGGGCCAGCAGCCCGTCCCCGTCGGTGACGTGGTCGCGGACCTTCGCCGAGGCCAGCACCAGCGAGACCGCCGCCGCGAGCCGCGCGCCCTCACCGTGCGCGACGGAGGCGGTGCGCATGCCCCGCAGCGGACAGGGCCCCGCCGTACGCCGCCCCCCGGCACCGCCCGTCGCCGCACCCGCGGCCTGAGCCTCCGTCAACACCGAGACGAGCAGGCCGTCGTAGTTGGTCACGAGCCGCGCGAACTGTCCGTGGTCCCCGCGCAGCGCGAGACACAACCCGCACAAATGAGCCATCCACTGGTGGGTGAGGCGCTCTCCGAGCCGGTGCCGACAGGGCCTGACCATTCCGAACACGACGCTCCCCCGAGGTTCGTGAAGACGCTGAGCTGCGGCATCGTACCCACACCCGTGATCACCCGGACGCCCGGCCCGTCACCCGGACGCCGGGAAGAGTCATATTTCACTCATGGTCAGCACCCGTTTGGGAAACGGCCCTTGGGACACATGGACTCTCGACGGATTCGCTGTGCACCAGTACCGTCACAAACCCCCCGGGCGGCGTCCATCCACTTGGCGCGACGTCCGCATCATGGATGACGATAGGGATGCGGAAAGCACGAAAGACCGCTGAGAGAGGAGGCGTCCATGGGATCGGTACGCAAGGCGAGTGCGTGGCTCGGCCTCGTCGACGACAATGACGACGAGCGCTACTACGACGACGACTACTCCGAGGGCAACGAGTCCCAGGACGCGTGGGTCACGGACCCCCGGGTCAAGGTGGCCTCGGACACGGCCGAGGAGAGAGGCCGCCGGATCGGCACGGTCAACCCGGACAGTTTCCGGGACGCGCGGGCCATCGGCGAGCTGTTCCGGGAGGGGGTCCCGGTCATCATCAACCTCACGGCCATGGAGGCCGGTGACGCCAAGCGCGTGGTCGACTTCGCGGCCGGGCTCATCTTCGGCCTGCGCGGTTCCATCGAGCGGGTCTCCAGCCGGGTGTTCCTGCTGAGCCCGGCCGACACCGAGGTCATGCACGGCGAGCCGGCCGCGCACCACACGGACGGCTTCTTCAACCAGAGCTGAAGCGGGGCCGCCCCCACCGGCCCCGCCCCCGCACCGCCGGGGCTACCGGAACGCGTCGAGTCCGGTGAGCGCCTTGCCCAGCACGAGCTGGTGCATCTCGACGGTGCCCTCGTAGGTGAGCACCGATTCCAGGTTCGTCGCGTGCCGCATCACCGGGTACTCCAGGGAGATCCCGTTGGCGCCGAGGACCGTCCGCGCCGTACGGCAGATCTCGATCGCCTCCCGCACGTTGTTGAGCTTGCCGAAGCTGACCTGCTCGGGACGGAGCCGCCCGGCGTCCATGCGCCGCCCGAGGTGATGGGCGAGCAGAATCCCCTTGTGCAGCTCGACCGCCATGTCGGCGAGCTTGGCCTGGGTGAGCTGGAAACCGCCGATGGGCCGCCCGAACTGCTCGCGCGTCCTCGCGTACTCCACCGCCGTCTCGAAGCAGCTCCGCGCCGCGCCCATGGCACCCCAGACGATCCCGTACCGGGCGTGCGAGAGGCAGCTCAGCGGCCCCCGCAGCCCGGTGACCTCCGGCAGCACGGCGTCGGCGGGCAGCCGTACGCCGTCCAGGACCAGCTCGCTGGTGACGCTGGCCCGCAGCGACCACTTGTGCTTGATCTCCGGCGCCGAGAAACCGGGGGTGTCGGTGGGCACGACGAAGCCCCGGATGCCGTCGTCGGTCCGCGCCCACACCACGGCCACGCCCGCCACCGACCCGTTGGTGATCCACATCTTGCGGCCGCTCAGCACCCAGTCGGTGCCGTCGCGCTTGGCGTACGTCCGCAGGCCGGCCGGGTCGGAACCGTGGTCGGGCTCGGTCAGCCCGAAGCAGCCGATGACCTCGCCGGCCGCCATCCGGGGCAGCCAGCGCCGCTTCTGCTCCTCGCTGCCGAAACGGTGGATCGCGTACATGGCGAGGGAACCCTGCACGGAGACCAGCGAGCGGATGCCGGAGTCGGCGGCCTCCAGCTCCAGACAGGCCAGCCCGTACTGCACGGCGCTCGCGCCCGCGCACCCGTAGCCGGTGAGCGACATCCCGAGCGCGCCGATGCCGCCCAGCTCGCGGGCCAGTTCCCGGATCTCGGGCAGCTCCCCCTTCTCGTACCACCCGGCGACGTGCGGCAGGACGCGGTCGGCGGCCCAGACGCGCACGGTGTCCCGGATCGCGAGATCCTCCGGCGTCAGGGAATCGTCGATCCCGAGGGGATCGGCCGGGTCGAACGGAGGCAGCTTCGAGGACGCGGACATGGAACACCCTCCAGGAACAGGACACTGAAAACTAGCAACGCTAGTCACGACTCCGGCCCGACGTTACGACGCGGGCCGCCGCCCGTCCACACTCTCCCGGGGCGCGCGGATTTGCCGCGTTCCGGGGCGCGGGCACCTCCGCCGCGCCGCCCGCACACCGCATCACCCGCGGCAGCCGCAGCGCCATCACCGCCCCCAGCAGCAGCAACCCCGCGCTCACCAGCAGCGTCACCCGCAGCCCGTGCACGAACGCCCCCGCCGCCGCCTCCCGCAGGGCGAGCCCGCCGGGCCCCCCGAGCCGCGCGGCGACCTCGTACGCCTCCCCCAGCGAATGCCCCGCCGCCGCCGAGGCCGCCGCCGGCACCCCCGCCACCCCGGCGAGACCGGGCGCGTACGCCGCGTTCATCACCGTCCCCAGCAGCGCGATCCCGATCCCGGCGCCCAACTGGTACGACGTCTCGCCGATCGCCGCCGCGCCGCCGGCCTGCCCGGGCGGAGCCTCGCTCAGCATCGACTCGTACGCCCCGAACAGCGTCGTCTCCAGCCCGAAGCCGAGCAGCACGAATCCGCCCAGCATCAGCGCGAACGCGTCCGTCCGGCCCAGCGCGGTCAGCAGCAGCACCGCGGCGGCCGTCAGACAGAACCCGGCGCACACCGTCCGGCGCGGCCCGAACCGCCGCAGCAGCCGCGCGCCGGCGAGCCCCGCCGCCATGGCCGCGAAGGTCAGCGGCAGCAGTCGCAGCCCCGTCTGGAGCGGGGACAGTCCCAGCACCAGTTGCAGGTACTGCGCCGCGATCAGTTCGAGACCCACCAGCGCGAGCATCGCCAGCACGATGCACCCCACCGACGTACTGAACGCCGGCCGGCGGAACATCCGCAGGTCGACCAGTGGGTGGGCCCGCCGCCGCTGCCGCCGTACGAAGCCGGTCAGCAGCGCGGCGCCGGCCACCAGCGGCACCAGCGTGGCCGGGCTCGCCACCGGCTCCCCGCCGCCCAGGCGCTTGACGCCGAGGACCGTCCCGAACAGCCCGGCCGCCGCCAGCAGCGCTCCCACCAGGTCCCAGGGCCCGCGCCCGTCGCCCTTGGACTCGGGCAGCAGCAGCCGGCCGACCGGCAGGCCGACCAGCATCAGCGGGATGTTGACGAGGAAGACCGACCCCCACCAGAAGTGTTCCAGCAGGAACCCGCCGAGCAGCGGTCCGGCCGCCGCGCCCACGGCGGCCACCGCGCTCCAGACACCGATCGCGAACGCCCGCTCCCGCCGGTCGGGGAAGACCTCCCGCAGCAGGGAGAGCGTCGCGGGCATGATCATCGCCCCGCCGACGCCGAGCAGCGCGCGGGCCCCGATCAGGATCTCGGCACTGTCGGCGCGGGCCGCCAGGGCGGAGGCGACGCCGAACAGGGCGTAGCCCAGGAGCAGGATGCGGCGGCGGCCCACGCGGTCGCCGAGCGTGCCGAACAGGATCAGCAGCGAGGCGCAGACCAGGGGGTAGGCGTCGACGATCCAGAGGAGTTCGATCGCGTCCGGCCGCAGGTCCTCGGTCACGGCGGGGACCGCCACGTGCAGCACGGTGGCGTCGACCGCCACCAGCAGCAGGCTGACGCAGAGGACGACCAGGACCACCCAGCGGTCGGCGCCGGTCCCGGTGGGCCGACGACGCGGCGCGGCACCCGTGGCCGTACCGGACATGCCGGTCATGCAGCACCTCCCAGAAGTTCCCTCGCCCGGAGCGGTGCCCTCCGGCCCGCGCGACGGCACGCGACGGCACGCGAGTGACTCAGCAGCGTACGTGAGACCGCGCGGCACCCGCGTGGCGGACCTCTCACCCCCGCGCGGTACGGGTGTGGCGTGCGCCACCGCCTCCGCCGCCCGCCCCGGCCACGGGCCCCGGCGGGCGGAGCCGCCGGGCGGCCCGCCGATAATCGGGCCCGTGACCGACCTACAGACGCGCCCGGCGGCGGGCCGCCCGAGCGCCGCCCGCCGCGCCGCGCCGGCCCTGCTGGGCTACGCGGCCGTCCGCGCCCTGGGCCTGCTCGCCCTGGCCCTGTGGAGCACGGCGCGCGGCGGCAGCGCGCACTCGCTGCTGACGGCCCGCTGGGACTCCCTCTGGTACGCGAGGGTCGCCGCGTCGGGGTACGGCTACGAGGTGCGGCTGCCGGGCGGCGATCTCCACTCCGACCTCGCCTTCTTCCCGCTGCTGCCCTGGCTGGAGCGGCTCGGCGCGGCGCTCACCCCGCTGTCGTACGCGGACGCCGGCCTCGCCGTGAGCCTGCTCGGCTCGCTCGCCGCGGCCTGGGGGATCTTCGCCGTCGGGGACCGGGTGGCCGGCCGCCGCGCCGGGATCTGCCTGGTGCTGCTGTGGGCGGTCCTGCCGGTCGGGATCGTGCAGTCGATGGCGTACAGCGAGTCGCTGTTCACGGCGCTGGCCGCCTGGTCGCTGTACGCGGTCCTGGTCCGCCGGTGGGTGGCGGCGGGGACCCTGGCGCTGCTGGCCGGGCTGACCCGTCCGGTCGGGCTGGCCGTCGCGGCGGCGGTGTGGGCGGCCGCCGTTACGGCATTCGTGCGGAACCGGAGCGCTGCCGCCGCGGCCGGCGCACCGGTGCCGGTGCGCGCCCCCGGGGAGGGCGCGCGGCTCGTCTGCGGGATGCTGCTCGCGCCCCTGGGCGCCGCCGGGTACGTCCTGTGGGTCGGCCACCGCACCGGCGGCGGCCTGTTCGGTTATCTGGACGTGCAGGCGGGCTGGCGCAACGGCTTCGACGGGGGCCGGGCCTTCGCCGGCTTCGTCGCGCACCAGTTCGCCTCCTTCCCCGCGGCCCTGGCCGGCCTCGCGCTGACCGTCGGCGTCGCCCTGGTGATCCGGCTGTACGTGGCCGGCGTCCGGCAGCGTCAGCCGCTCGCGCTGCTGGTGTACAGCGGGCTCGTCACCGCGATGGCCCTGGGCGCCTCCAGTTATTTCGGCTCCAAGCCGCGCCTGCTGCTGCCCGCCTTCCCGCTGCTGCTGCCGCTCGCCGCGGCCCTGGCCGGGACGCGCGCCGCCCGGTCGGCGGCGGTGGTGGCGGCCCTGGCGGTGGCCGGCGCGCCGTACGGGGCGTTCTGGCTGAACGGCTCCGGCCCGCCCTGACCGCCCGGCGCCGCCGCCCGCCACCACGCTCGGTGAGCACCAGGGGAATTCCACACCAGCTTCTGGTGAACGAATTAATAAGCACGATAAAACCGTCACCCGAAATGATCAAAAGAAATGAAGGCCATGGTCGGCATGGTTTACGGATTCGCGGGAATTACGGCTGCTCCTGAGAGGAATCCCACATCACATCGTCATCACAAAGCCGTTGATTCGGCGGGCCCGGGTCCTCACTCGCTGTAACGTCGATTGGGTGCGTACCGAACGGAACCTCACCCGTCTGGACCGGGTGTTCGCGAGACTGGACCGGGAACCCGAACGGCCGGTCCACCTCGATGTGCCGAAGATGAGCCGGCACCGGATCGCGTTGGTCGCCGGGACCCTCGCCGTGTATGTGGCGATCGTGTGGGCCGTGGTGATCACCTCGTGGCTGGTCCGGCTCGACTGGCAGGTCATGTTCTTCCGCCCCTACCAGCAGTGGCCGGAGATCCACGCGTTCGTCGACTACTACGTGGTGCTGGGCCAGCGCGGCCCCACCGCCGTGATGGTCACCGCCTGGCTCGGCTGGCGCTCCTGGCGCCAGCACACCCTGCGCCCGCTGCTCGCGCTCGGCGCCTCCCTGCTGCTGCTGAACGTCACCGTGGGGGCCGCCAAGTACGGCATGGGCCGCCTCGGCCCGCACTACGCGGAGACGGTCGGGGCCAACGAGATGTGGGCCGGCGGCGATATATTTCCGAGCGGTCACACCGCGAACGCCGTCGTGACCTGGGGCATCCTGGCCTATCTGGCCTCGACGCCGTGGGCCCGGCGCTGGCTGTCCGCCGTCTCCGCGGTCACCTCGCTGGGGGTGGGGATGTCCACCGTGTACCTCGGCACGCACTGGCTGAGCGACGTACTCCTCGGCTGGATCGCGGGACTGCTGATCCTGCTGGCCCTGCCGTGGTGCGAACCGCTGATCGCCAGGTCGGAGGCGTTCGTCCTCGGACTGCGCGACCGCTGGCCCGCCCGCGCCGGGCGCCCGGCGACGGTGTCCGCCGGCTCCCCCGTGGTGCTCACGCCCACGACGGCCGACCGGGACGCCCTGGCCCGCGAGCCGGTCGCCCCGGTCCGTTCCCGGGCGGTCCCGCTCCATCTGGCCCCCGGGCCGCACGCGGTCCGGTCGGAGCGCGCGCCGGTCACTCCGGCCGGCACCCGCCGGCCGCCGTACTCCGACCGGCACCCGCGCAACACCGCCCCCGCCGCCCGGCCCGTCTCGGGCGGCTGACCACCCCCGGACGGCCCCGGCGGTCCGCCCGCCGCCGTCCGGGGCGGGCCCTTCGCAGCCCTTCGCAGCCCTTCGCAGTAGTCCTTCTCAGCGCTGTCCTTCTCAGCCCTTCCAGGCGCGGGTCACGCGGCCGCCGCGCACCTCGAAGTTCAGCCTGCCCGCGCGGTACTCCATGGTGATGATCGCGCCCGGCGGCAGTGAACGCACCGTCGACCATCCCCGTTCTCGCGCACGCCGTTCGGCGGCGCCGGAGTCGAGGCCGACATAGGCGTCCGGGGTGTCCTGGGGTTCGGCCGAGGGGGTCGGATTCGGTGCCATACCGTCACGCTATGCCCTGCGCCGCGAAGGGGGAAGCCCGGACCGTAAACATGACGCGGGTCCTCCTCCGGTCACCGTTCTGTCACAGGATCCCTACAGGTGTTCCGGCCGAACTCCGTCACACGGGCGGGCGGTTCGAGGGCTTCGTGTTCGGCATTGGAGGGAATTCGGCGTGTCGCACCGGCCCTTCGAATGGTTCGAATAGCCGGACGAAAAGGACCGGCCGGAAAACCCGGCCGCGCTCCGCGTTTCCGGCCATGGAACACCCGCGCGAGAACCCGCCCGGCAACGGGGGCGTACCGATCGCGGCACCCGCGCCGCCCGCACTGCCTCCAACGCCCGCACCGCCGACTCCGCCCGCACCGCGAAAACACCGTCGCGGACGGCCGAGTCCCGTACGCCCTCTGTCGGACGGGCCGCCTCGCGAGCATCATGGCGGGTGCTCGCGACGCAGGCGTGGCGCGCGGGCCCCGGCGGGCTGCCCGGGACGCGACGGCGAAGGGGCGGGCGGGGAGATGGAAACCCAGACGGCGGGGCCGGCGGGGCCTGCGGAGCCGGCGGCGGAACCGGTACGGGCGCGGCGGCCCGGCCGGCTGGTGGTCGACTGGCTGACCACGACCGACCACAAGAAGATCGGCCACCTCTACCTGGCGACCTCGTTCGCGTTCTTCCTGATCGCCGGGGCGATGGCGCTGGTGATGCGCGCCGAACTGGCCCGGCCGGGACTCCAGCTCGTCGACAACCAGCAGTTCAACCAGATGTTCACGATGCACGGCACGATCATGCTGCTGCTCTTCGCGACCCCGACCTTCGCGGGCTTCGCCAACGAGCTGATGCCGCTGCAGATCGGCGCCCCGGACGTCGCCTTCCCCCGGCTGAACATGTTCTCGTACTGGCTGTTCCTGTTCGGCGGACTGATCGTGCTCGCCTCGCTGCTGGTGCCGTCGGGGCCGGCCGCCTTCGGCTGGTTCGCCTACGCGCCGCTCAACAGCCAGGTGCACTCCCCCGGCATCGGCGCCGACCTGTGGATCATGGGCCTGGCGCTGTCCGGGTTCGGGACGATCCTCGGCGCGGTCAACTTCCTCACCACGATCGTCGGCATGCGCGCGCCCGGCATGACCATGTTCCGGATGCCGATCTTCGTGTGGAACACGCTGTTCACCTCGATCCTGGTCCTGCTGGCGTTCCCGGTGCTCGCGGCGGCGCTGCTGGTGCTGGAGGCGGACCGGCGGTTCGGCTCCCAGGTGTTCGCGTCGGCGGGCGGCGGCGCGCTGCTCTGGCAGCACCTGTTCTGGTTCTTCGGCCATCCCGAGGTCTACATCATCGCGCTGCCGTTCTTCGGCATCGTCAGCGAGATCATCCCGGTCTTCAGCCGCAAACCGCTGTTCGGCTATCTGACGCTGGTGGCCGCGACCATGTCGATCACCGGCCTCTCGGTGGTGGTGTGGGCGCACCACATGTTCGCCACGGGCGCGGTGCTGCTGCCGTTCTTCTCCTTCCTGAGCTTCCTGATCGCGGTCCCGACCGGCGTGAAGTTCTTCAACTGGACCGGCACCATGCTCAAGGGCTCGCTCTCCTTCGAGACGCCGATGCTCTGGGCGACCGGCTTCCTGGTGTCGTTCCTGTTCGGCGGGTTGACCGGGGTGATCCTGGCGTCGCCGCCGCTGGACTTCCACGTCACCGACACCTACTTCGTCGTCGCCCACTTCCACTACGTCGTCTTCGGCACGGTCGTCTTCGCGACCTTCGCCGGCTTCTCCTTCTGGTGGCCCAAGTTCACCGGCAAGATGCTCGACGAACGGCTCGGCAAGATCCATTTCTGGACGCTCTTCGTGGGCTTCCACACCACGTTCCTGGTGCAGCACTGGCTGGGCGCGGAGGGCATGCCCCGCCGGTACGCGGACTATCTCGCCGCGGACGGCTTCACCGCCCTGAACACACTCTCCACGATCGGTGCCTTCCTGCTGGGCTTCTCCACGCTGCCGTTCCTCTACAACGTCTGGAAGACCGCCAAGTACGGGAAGAAGGTCGGCACCGACGACCCCTGGGGCTTCGGACGCTCCCTGGAGTGGGCCACCTCGTGTCCCCCGCCCCGGCACAACTTCCACGCGCTGCCCCGGATCCGCTCGGAGTCACCCGCGTTCGACCTGCACCACCCCGAACACGCCGCCGAGGCCCCGCAGCCCGAGCCCGAACGGCACCAGGCGGACTCCGAACGCTCCTGACCGGCCCGGCCCCGGCACCCCGGCACCCCGGCACCCCGGGGGCCCGACTCCCCGACCGCGCGGCCCACTTGGCGGACGGTGCCCGTGCCGGTCCCGGCCGGCCGGCGTGCCGTCCCGCGCGGCGGCCGGTTCGATTTCCGTCCGCCCCCGGGCGTGACTCCCGCCACGGGTCCTCCGTTGTCTTCTGCATGAGCCGGGGACCCACCCGGACCGCGGGGCCGGGAGCCACCGGCCCCGCCGTGTACCGCACCCGAGGGAGCCACCCGTGCCGCGCATGCTCGACGTCAGCGACGAGGTACGTGCCGAGATCGGCGACGAAGAAGCCGACCGCCTGCTCGCCGGAGAGACCGCCCCGGGCAGCTACGACTGCACGTCCTGCCGCACCCCGGGCGACTGCGAGCAGGAGCGCACCAGCACCGTCCTGTTCATCGGGGACGAGACCGCCGTCCTCGCCTTCGCCCACGCCGGCTGCCTGCCCTCGCAGGTCGTCAAGGTGACCGAGGAGCAGCTCCGGGGGGCCGTGAGGTCCATCAGCGGCGACACCGCCGGCCCGGCGCCGGAGAAGGTCGTACCCGAGCAGGCGGTGCTCGGCGTGACCAGCGGACTGGTCCTGATCGCCGGCGAGCTGCACCCGGCCCTGGTCGTGGAACCCACCGCGCCCGTGGCGCGGCCCGGCACCACCGGCCTCCGCGACGACTTCCTGCCGCTCCTCGTGGAGCAGGGCTTCCTGCCGGTCACCGACCTGTCCTCGGTGCCGCCCGTGCTGCACGGCTGGTCGGTGCTGCTCGCCGTGGGCCGGCTCCACGCGGTGCTGCAGCCGGCGACGAACGGCGGCGGGACGGCGGCCTGGTGGCAGGCGCACGAGCCGCTCCAGGTCACCGAGGGCTGGCGCGCGGCCGCCAACAAGCACCAGCAGGTGCTGCTGTTCGCCGCGCCGGTCGGGTCGATCGGGCGCCAGCCGCGGGAGGACCTGCTGCGCGACGCGCTGGACCGGGCGGCGGCGGGCGGTCGCCTGGTCGCGGCGGCCCTGCCGCTCGCCGGGACCTGAGCGCCCCCGAAGCGCCGGTGTCCGGCCGCATCCCTTCGGACCCGGGGTCGTTTGCACGGATGTGCACACATACGACGCCTTCCACCGCCAGGGCGGCCCCTCGGCCACACCGATCTACGACGCGCTCTACGCCGAGTACGTGCGGTCCTTCCGCTCGCTGCCGGGTGACCGCAGCGGCGAGGAGGAACTGGTATTCACCTCGTTCCGCAGCATCCCGCGCGGCCGGGCCTCGTACGGTGCCTACAGCGCGGGCGCCCACAGTGCGCGGCTGGGCATGCACCACGTCCCGGCGGGGCTGCCGCCGGCCCCGCGCCGGGGGTACTGACCGCCGGGGGTACTGACCGCCGGGGCCCGGCGGCCGGGTCCGAAGAGCCGAAGAGGGCGGTCCCGCCGGGGACCGCCCTCTTCGCCGTGCCGCTCCCCTCAGCCTCGGGGTGGGGGCGGCGGTCAGGTCACTTCTTCTTCGCGCCGCGCTTCTCGCGCACCCGCACCGAGATGTGGATGGGCGTCCCCTCGAAGTTGAACTCCTCGCGCAGCCGGCGCTCGATGAACCGGCGGTAGCCGGCCTCGATGAACCCGGAGGCGAACAGCACGAACCGGGGCGGCCTGGTGCCCGCCTGGGTGCCGAAGAGGATGCGCGGCTGCTTGCCGCCCCGCACCGGGTGCGGGTGGGCGGCGACCAGTTCGCCGAGGAAGGCGTTGAGCCGGCCCGTCGGCACCCGGGTCTCCCAGCCCGTCAGGGCCGCCTCGATGGCGGGGACCAGCTTCTCCATGTGGCGGCCGGTGCGCGCCGAGACGTTGACGCGCGGGGCCCAGGCGACCTGGGCCAGCTCGGTCTCGATCTCCCGCTCCAGGTAGTAGCGGCGCTCCTCGTCGAGGGTGTCCCACTTGTTGAAGGCGAGGACGATCGCGCGGCCCGCCTCGACGGCCATGGTGACGATCCGCTGGTCCTGGACCGAGATCGACTCGGAGCCGTCGATGAGGATCACGGCGACCTCCGCCTTCTCGACGGCGGCGGCGGTGCGCAGCGAGGCGTAGTAGTCGGCGCCCTGCTGGAGGTGGACCCGCTTGCGGATACCGGCGGTGTCGATGAACTTCCAGGTGATGCCGCCCAGTTCGATCAGCTCGTCGACCGGGTCGCGGGTGGTGCCGGCGACCTCGTTGACGACGACCCGCTCCTCGCCCGCCACCTTGTTCAGCAGCGAGGACTTGCCGACGTTCGGGCGGCCGATCAGGGCGATGCGGCGCGGGCCGCCGGCGCCGAGGCCGAAGGTCTGCGCCGGGGCCTCGGGGAGGGCCTCCAGGACCCGGTCCAGCATGTCGCCGGTGCCGCGGCCGTGCAGCGCGGAGACCGGGTGCGGCTCGCCCAGGCCGAGCGCCCACAGGTAGGAGGCGTCGGCCTCGCCGCTCTGGCCGTCGACCTTGTTGGCGCAGAGCACGACCGGCTTGCCGGCCTTGCGCAGCAGCCGGACGACGGCCTCGTCGGTGTCGGTGGCACCGACCTTGGCGTCCACGACGAAGACCACCGCGTCGGCGGCCTCGATGGCGTACTCGGCCTGCGCGGCGACGGAGGCGTCGATGCCGAGGACGTCCTGCTCCCAGCCGCCGGTGTCGACGACCTTGAAGCGGCGCCCGGCCCACTCGGCCTCGTAGGTGACGCGGTCGCGGGTGACGCCCGGCTTGTCCTCCACGACGGCCTCGCGGCGGCCGATGATCCGGTTCACCAGGGTCGACTTGCCGACGTTGGGACGGCCGACGACGGCGAGGACGGGCAGCGGGCCGTGCCCAGCCGCCTCGATCGCGCCCTCGATGTCCTCCGGGTCGAAGCCCTCCACGGCGGCGAGCTCCATGAACTCCGCGTACTCCGCGTCGCCGAGCGCCCCGTGGTCGTGCTCCTCGCCCGGGCCCTCGGGGTGGATGTGGTCGTTCATGAAGTCCGTACCTCGTTCATCGTGGTGATCGGTGGGGCGCCCGGTACCGGGCGATCCACTACTCAAGTGTGACCCGGCGCCCGGTGAGGCGCCTGGCGTTCTCCAGGTGCGTGGTGAGCTGCTTCTGGATGCGCTCGGTCGCCTCGTCCAGCGCCTTGCGGGTGCGCCGCCCGCTGCCGTCGCCCGCGTCGAAGGCGTCGCCGAAGACGACGTCCACGCGGGCGCGCAGCGGAGGCAGCGCGCTGATCAGCCGGCCGGACCGCTCCGCGCTTCCCAGGACGGCGACCGGGACCACCGGGGCGCCCCCGCGCAGGGCGAAGTAGGCGAGTCCGGCGCGCAGCGCGGCGAAGTCGCCCTCGCCGCGGGTGCCCTCGGGGAATATGCCGAGCACCCCGCCGGCGGCGAGCACGTCGAGTGCCCGGGTGATCGCCGTGCGGTCGGTGGTCGTGCGGTCCACCTTGACCTGGCCGATGCCGGTCAGGAAGGGGTCCAGCGGGCCGACGAACGCCTCCTTCTTGATCAGGAAGTGCGTCGGCCGGGGTGCCACGCCCATGACCATCGGACCGTCGACGTTGTGGGAGTGGTTGACGGCGAAGATCAGCGGACCGGCGGCGGGCACCTTCCAGGCGCCGAGCACCCGGGGCCGGAACAGGCCGTACATCAGGCCGACGCCGATGCGCCGCCCGACCTCGGCGCCGGTGCGGGAGGGTGGGCTCACTTCCCCGCCCGCTTCTCCTCGACGAGGGTGACGACGCACTCGATGACCTGCGGCAGGGTGAGGTCGGTGGTGTCCACCTCGACCGCGTCGTCCGCCTTGGCGAGCGGGGAGGTCTTGCGGGTGGAGTCGGCCGCGTCCCGCTTGATCAGGGCCTCTCGGGTGGCCTTGACGTCGGAGTCCTTCAGCTCGCCGCTGCGGCGGGCCGCGCGGGCCTCCGCGGCGGCGGTGAGGAAGATCTTGAGGTCGGCGTCCGGCAGGACGGTGGTGCCGATGTCGCGGCCCTCCACGACGATGCCGGTCACCGCGGCCGCGGCGATCGCCCGCTGCAGCTCGGTGATCCGGGTCCGGATCTCCGGCACCGCGCTGACCGCGCTGACCTTGGAGGTGACCTCCTGGGTGCGGATCGGGCCGGCCACGTCCACGCCGTCGACGGTGATGGTGGGGTTCTCCGGGTCGGTGCCGGAGAGGATCTCGGGCTTGTCCGCCGCGGCGGCGACGGCCTGCGCGTCGTCGGTGTCGACGCCGTTGGCCACCATCCACCAGGTGATCGCCCGGTACTGCGCACCGGTGTCCAGGTAGTTCAGCCGGAGCTGCGCGGCGACCGCCTTGGACGTGCTCGACTTGCCCGTGCCCGAGGGGCCGTCGATGGCGACAATCACTGCCGGGGCGGTCCGGGCGGCGCCGTTTTCCACGGAGGAACACCTTCCTGGTGCGGAGTGGTGAGTGGTGTGCGGGACGCGAGCGCGTCCCGCACCAGGTTACTGGCTCGCACCGGGACCCGGGACCGGCCTCCCGGCCAGCGGCGCGGGACCCGGATCACACCGCCCGGATCTCCCCGCCGGAACCTCACTGCCGGACGGACCAGCCCCGCTCGCGCAGGGCCGCCGCGAGCACGGCGGCGGCGTTCGGCTCGACCATGAGCTGTACGAGACCGGCCTGCTGCCCGGTGGCGTGCTCGATCCGCACGTCCTCGATGTTGACCCCGGCCCGGCCCGCGTCGGCGAAGATCCGGGCGAGCTGGCCCGGCTGGTCGTCGATGAGGACGACGACGGTCTCGTAGACCCGGGGGGCGCTGCCGTGCTTGCCGGGGACGCGGACCTGCCCGGCGTTGCCCCGGCGCAGCACGTCCTGGATGCCCTCGGTGCCCTCGCGGCGCTTGTCCCCGTCGGCGGAGGCGAGGCCCCGCAGGGCCCGCACGGTCTCCTCCAGGTCGGCGGCGACGTCGGTGAGCAGGTCGGCGACCGGCCCGGGGTTGGCGGAGAGGATGTCGACCCACATCCGGGGGTCGGAGGCGGCGATCCGGGTCACGTCCCGGATGCCCTGCCCGCACAGCCGTACGGCGGCCTCCTCGGCGCGCTCCAGGCGGGCGGCGACCAGGTTGGCGACCAGGTGGGGCATGTGCGAGACGAGGGCGACGGCCCGGTCGTGGGCGTCGGCGTCCATCACCACGGGCACGGCCCCGCAGTGCGAGACCAGCTCCAGGGCGAGGTTCAGCACCTCGGTGTCGGTGTCCCGGGTCGGGGTCAGCACCCAGGGCCGGCCCTCGAAGAGGTCGGCGGTGGCGGCGAGCGGCCCGGACTTCTCCCGGCCGGACATCGGGTGGGTGCCGAGGTACGCCGAGAGGTCGAGGCCGCGGGCCTCCAGTTCGCGGCGCGGGCCGCCCTTGACGCTGGCCACGTCGAGGTAGCCGCGTGCCAGGCCCCGCCCGAGGGCGTCGGCGAGCACCCCGGCCACGTGGGCGGGCGGGGCGGCGACCACCGCGAGGTCGACCGGGCCGTCGGGCGCCGTGTCGGTGCCGGCGCCGAGCGCGGCGGCGGTACGGGCCTGCTCCGGGTCGTGGTCGGCGAGGTGCACGGTGACGCCCCGCCGGGTCAGCGCGAGGGCGGCGGAGGTGCCGATCAGCCCGGTTCCGATGACAAGTGCGGTCCTCACTGGGCGATGTCCTTGCGCAGGGTCGCGGCGGCGCCGAGGTAGACGTGCGCGAGGTCGGCGCGCGGCCGGTCGGACTCGATGTGGGCGAGGACCCGGACCACGCGGGGCATGGCGCCCTCGATGTCCAGTTCCTGGGCGCAGATCAGCGGGACGTCCACGATGCCCAGCTTGCGGGCCGCGGCCGCCGGGAAGTCGCTGTGCAGGTCCGGCGTGGCGGTGAACCAGATGCTGATCAGGTCGTCGCCGCCCAGCCCGTTGCGCTCCATCAGGGCGGTGAGCAGCGCCGCCACCCGCTCGTCCATGTGGCCGGCTTCGTCCCGGTCCAGTTGGACCGCGCCCCGGACCGCTCGTACCGCCACGGCGTTGCTCCTTGCTGACGTGCGTATCGGCTCTCGGTCGTCCAGCGTAGTCAGCCCGCCCGGCGGCGGTACGGGGAGCCCGGTCCCTGAGACGGGCCGCCGCTCCCGTGCGCCCCGGCCGCCCCTCGCGTACGCGGGGCGCGTTTTGCCCCTCTCCTCCAGGTTGCTTCCTCTTCGCGTGCTTCGGTGCCAAGATGCCACCGCTCGGCAGCATCCCCTCCCCACCCCTCGGAGTGACGACATGACCCAGAGCGCGAAGCGCCGCACCGTTCTCCTCGCGACCGGCGCGACGGCGCTCGCCGCGGGCTGCGGCGACGGTGACGACAGCGGCGACGGCGGTGACTCCACGGCCGCGAGCAGCGCCGCCACCGGCGGGGTGCTGGCCTCGGTCGGGGACATCCCGGTGGGCGGGGGCAAGGTGTTCAAGGAGCAGAAGGTCGTCGTGACCCAGCCGGAGAAGGGCGACCTCAAGGCGTTCTCGGCGGTCTGCACCCATCAGGGGTGCGTCGTGGCGGATGTCGCCGGCGGCACCATCAACTGCGCCTGCCACGGCAGCAAGTTCAACCTCACCGACGGCTCGGCGGAGCGGGGGCCGGCCACCAAGCCGCTGCCCGCCGAGCAGATCACGGTGGAGGGAAATTCCGTCCGCCTGACCTGACGGCCCGCGTACGCTCCCGGGCATGGATCACGAGACCCTGGTGCGCGACCACACCGTCTACGCCTGTGTCACGGGGTCCGACGCCACCGGCCGCGAGCTGCTGGCGCTGCGCGGGGCGTTCCTGTCCCGCCGTGTCCACGACACGTTCACCGGCTACGCGCAGGGCCAGCGCCGCAAGCTCGACGCCGATGTGCGGGTGTACGGCACCCCGCGCTGGAAGCACGCCACGCATCTGCTGCGGCTGCTGATCAGCGCCCGCGACCTGCTGCGCACGGGCGTACTCCGCGTCGACGTCGGCGCGGAGCGCGGACCGCTGCTCGCCGTGAAGCGCGGCGAGGTGCCCTGGGCCGAGGTGGAGGCACGGATGAACCGCCTCGTGGCGGAGTGCGGGCAGGCGGTGCGCCGCAGCCCGCTGCCCGAGGAGCCGGACCGGCGCGGCGTGGAGGACTTCCTGGTCCGCACCCGCCGCGCCTCGGCCCTGACCTGACCTGACACTGACGCTGACGCTGACGGGCGCCGACCGGCACGGCCCGGCAGGCCCGGCACGGACCGGCACGTCAGGCGTCCCAGAGCGCCCCGAGCGCCAGCAGCTCGCCCCGGTACTCGACCTGCTCGGCCCACTCGTCCGGCCAGGCGCCGGAGCCCAGGTGGGCGCCGGCGAAGGCGCCCGCGAGACAGGCGATGGAGTCGGAGTCGCCGGAGGTGCAGGCGGCCCGCCGCAGGGCCGTCAGCGGCTCGTCGACGAAGAGCAGGAAGCAGAGCAGTCCGGCCGCCAGGGCCTCCTCCGCGATCCAGCCCGCGCCGACCGCCAGGCAGGGGTCGGTCTCGGGCGAGACCGTCCGCAGGGCCTGCTGGAGCCGGTCCAGGACCGCCAGGCACTCGTCCCAGCCCCGGGCGATGAAGTCCTCCCCCGAGGGGTCCTGGGAGCGGGTCCACAGGTCTCCGAGCCAGCGCTCGTGGTAGCGGGTGCGGTTGTCGTAGGCGTACGACCGCAGGAGGCCGACCAGTCCGGTCGGCTCGGCGCCCTCGGCGAGCAGCCGTACGGCGTGCGCGGTGAGGTCGGCGGCGGCGAGGGCGGTGGGGTGCCCGTGGGTGAGGCCGGACTGGAGCTGGGCGGCACCGGCCCGCTGCTCGTCGCTCAGCGCGGGGACCAGCCCCACGGGAGCGACGCGCATGTTGGCGCCGCAGCCCTTGGATCCGATCTGGCCGGCGTCCTGCCAGCGGCGGTCCGCGCGCTCCAGCAGCTCGCACGCGCGGACGCAGGTGCCGCCCGGGGCCCGGTTGTTCTCCGGCGAGCGGTTCCAGGCCACGAACTCCCGGCGTACCGGTTCGACCATGGTCTGCGGGGTGAGCGGGCCCCGGTCCATGGCCGCCCGTATGCCCCTGCCCAGCGCCAGCGTCATCTGGGTGTCGTCGGTGACGATCACGGGCCGGGGCAGCTTCATCTCCCGCCACGGACCGCACTTGGCGAGTATGGACGGGACGTCGTCGAACTCGGTGGGGAAGCCGAGCGCGTCCCCGAGGGCGAGGCCGGTGAGCGCCCCGGTGGCGGCGCGCTTGGCGCCGGTGGTCATGGTCATGCGAGGCGTCCTTCCGGGGACGGTCGGAGGAGGGGCGGGTGCGGGGCGCCGGCCGGGCCGGCCCGGTAGAGCGCGGCCGGTTTGCCCCGGCCGCCGGTGAGCCGGGCGGCGCCCGGGACCGGCTCGACGAAACCGGGGGTGGCGAGGACCTTGCGCCGGAAGTTGGGGCGGTCCAGGGGCGTGCCCCACACGGCCTCGTAGACCTGCCGCAGCTCGCCGAGGGTGAACTCGGGCGGGCAGCAGGCGGTGGCCAGGCAGGTGTACTCCAGCTTGGCGGCGATGCGGTCGCGGGCGTCGGCGAGGATCAGGCCGTGATCGAAGGCGAGCGGTCCGGCCTCGTCGTACGGCGTCCAGCGGGCCCGGGCCGCGTCGCTCCCGGCGGTCGGCTCGGGCGGGTCGGGCAGCAGCGCGGTGAAGGCGACGGAGACCACCCGCATCCGGGGGTCGCGGCCGGGCTCGCTGTAGGTCCGGAGCTGCTCCAGGTGGAGCCCGCCCACGTCGGCCAGGCCGGTCTCCTCGGCCAGCTCCCGGCGGGCCGCCGCCTCCGCCGACTCCTCGGGCAGCAGAAAGCCGCCGGGCAGCGCCCAGCGGCCCGCGTACGGCTGCTGCCCCCGCTCGACCAGCAGGACGTGCAGCGCGCCCGCGCGGAGCGTGAGGACGGCCAGGTCGACGGTGACCGCGAAAGGCTCGTAGGCGTACTTGTCGTAGACGTACCTGTCACAGGCGTCCGCCTCGCGGGCGCGCGTCTCGTCACGCACGACCGGCCACCCCCTTAATAGTCAAGGCGACTATAAAAGGAGGTGGTCGGTCCCGACAAGAGCCCCGAGCCCCTGGGGCGTGTCAGAGGTCGACCTCCTGCATCAGCATCCCGACCTCGGTGTTGGACAGGCGGCGCAGCCAGCCCGACTTCTGGTCGCCCAGGGTGATCGGGCCGAAGGCGGTGCGCACCAGCTTGTCGACCGGGAAGCCGGCCTCGGCGAGCATGCGCCGCACGATGTGCTTGCGCCCCTCGTGCAGGGTGACCTCGACGAGGTAGTTCTTGCCGGTCTGCTCCACGACCCGGAAGTGGTCCGCGCGGGCGTACCCGTCCTCCAACTGGATGCCGTCCTTGAGCCGCTTGCCCAGGTCACGCGGGATCGGGCCGACGATGTGCGCGAGGTAGACCTTCTTCACGCCGTAGCGGGGGTGGGTCAGCCGGTGCGCCAGCTCGCCGTGGTTGGTGAGCAGGATGACGCCCTCGGTCTCGGTGTCGAGCCGGCCCACGTGGAACAGCCGCGTCTCGCGGTTGGTCACGTAGTCGCCGAGGCACTGCCGGCCCTCGTTGTCCTCCATGGTGGAGACCACACCGGCGGGCTTGTTGAGCGAGAAGAACTGGTAGGACTGCGTCGCCACGGTCAGGCCGTCGACCTTGACCTCGTCCTTCTCCGGGTCGACGCGCTTGCCCTGCTCCAGGACGATCTCGCCGTTGACCTCGACCCGCGCCTGCTCGATCAGTTCCTCGCAGGAGCGGCGGGAGCCGTAGCCCGCGCGGGCCAGGATCTTCTGCAGCCGCTCGCCCTCCTGCTCGGCGCCGGGGAAGGTCTTGGGGAGCTTGACCTCCGGCTTGCCGGCGTAGCGGTCGCGGTTGCGCTCCTCGGTCCGCGCCTCGTACTCGCGGGAGCGTGCCGGAGTCGTCCGGCCCCCGGAACGCTGGCCCTGCTTGGGGCCGCCCTTCGCGCCGCCGCGGGCCGAGGGGCCGCGGCCCGACTTCGGTCCCTCGTGGGAGGCGCCGGGGCCCACGTCGTAGCGGCGCTCCTCCGGGCGCGGCCTCTTGGGACGGCCGCTGCCCTGCTTGTCGTCGCGGTTGTCACCGGCGCCGCGGTGGCCACCGCGGTCACCGCCGCTCCCGCCGCGGCCGCCGCTGTTGCCACCACGGCTCCCGCCGTTGTTTCCGCTGCTGTTCCTGCCGCTGCTGCTTCGCATCAAAATTCCGTCTAGTCGTCCGCTTCGGAATCCGGCGCATCGGGTGCGTCCGGATCGAACGACGGAACCCCTTCCAGCGTGTCGGCCTCGATCGCCTCCGCCTCCGGGAGGAAGGGCGCCAGCTCCGGCAGTTCGTCCAGGCCGCGCAGGCCCATCCGCTCCAGGAAGTGGTTCGTCGTCACGTACAGGATCGCACCTGTTTCGGGTTCCGTGCCCGCCTCCGCCACCAGACCCCGCTGGAGCAGGGTGCGCAGCACGCCGTCACAGTTCACGCCGCGCACCGCGGCGACCCGGCTGCGGCTGACCGGCTGGCGGTAGGCGACCACGGCGAGGGTCTCCAGGGCGGCCTGGGTCAGCCGGGCCTGCCGGCCGTCCAGGACGAAGCCCTCGACGGCCGCCGCGTACTCGGGCCGGCTGTAGAAGCGCCAGCCGCCCGCGACGAGCCGCAGCTCGAAGCCGCGGCCCTGCGCGGTGTACTCGTCGGCCAGCTCGCGCAGGGCCTCCGCGATCCGGCGCCGGGGCCGCCGCAGTATCTTCGCCAGGTGCTCCTCGGTCGCGGGTTCGTCCACGACCATCAGGACCGCCTCCAGCGCGGGCCTGAGGTCGAGGTCCGCGACCGTCGCCGTACCGGTCTCCTCCTCGTCGCTCACGCCTCCCTCTCCTCCTCCGGCCGCCGGGCCGGCCGGTCGAACTCGTCGGTGACCGCCGGGGCCGCCTCGCCCTCCCCGCCGGTCCAGCGCACCAGCAGCGTGCCGAGCGCGTCCTCCTGCTCCAGGGCGACGGCCTTCTCCCGGTACAGCTCCAGCAGCGCCAGGAAGCGGGCTACGACGGTCAGGGTGTCGTCGGTGTCCGCGACCAGGGTCACGAAGTCGGCCTCGCCCAGTTCCCGGAGCCGGGCGATCACGATCCCGGCCTGCTCCCGCACGCTGACCAGCGGCGCGTGGAGATGCTCGACGTAGATCTGCGGCTCGGCCCTGGGCCGCATCGCCCGTACGGCGAGCCTGGCGAAGCCCTCGGGTCCGATGCTGATGACGACCTCGGGCAGCAGCGCGGCGTGGTGCGGCTCCAGGCCGACGGTACGGGGGTGGCGGCGGGCCTCCGCGTCGAGCCGGTCGTTGAAGATGTCCGCGATCCGCTTGTACGCGCGGTACTGCAGGAGCCGGGCGAAGAGCAGGTCGCGGGCCTCCAGCAGGGCGAGGTCGGCCTCGTCCTCGACCTCCGCTGCGGGCAGCAGCCGGGCCGCCTTGAGGTCGAGCAGGGTGGCGGCGACGACGAGGAACTCGGTCGTCTGGTCGAGGTCCCAGTCGGGCCCCATCGCCCTGATGTGGGCCATGAACTCGTCGGTCACCTCGGAGAGCGCGACCTCGGTGACGTCGAGCCGGTGCCGGGAGATCAACTGGAGCAGCAGGTCGAAGGGGCCCTCGAAGTTGGCGAGCCGCACCTTGAAGACACCGTCCCGGACCTCGCCCGCACCCGCGGGCGACGCGGGTGGCGGCTCGACCGGTTCGACCGGTTCGACCGGTTCAGTCGGCTCGGCGGGCGCGGTCGGCGCGGCCCGCTCGACCGGCGTGACCGGCTCCGCCGGGCTCCGTGCCGGCCCCCTGCCCAGCGCGCGGCGACGGCCGCCGGAGGCACCGGTGCGGGGAGCGTCGTTCGAGGTCATGGCCCCCGCAGGCTACCGCTACCGCCCGCGCAGCCGTCGTACGAGGATGCTGGCGTCCCCGCGGGTCTCCAGGTCGGCGAGGACCACCGCGACCGCCTCGCGGACGATCCGGCCGCGGTCGACGGCGAGTCCGTGCTCGCCGCGGAGCACCAGCCGGGCGTGTTCCAGGTCCATCAGCTCCTCGGCGGAGACATAGACCGTGATCTTCTCGTCGTGCCGCTCGCGGCCGCTGGGGCGGCGCGAACCGGACCGGCCGCGCTTGCGGGGCCGGTCGGCGGCGGCGCCCTCCGGCGCGATGTCCGCCCCGGGGCGGCGCCCGGAGCGTTCCGCGCCCCGGCTGCGTGACTCGCCGTCCGCCCCCGGCTCCGCGTCGGCGGCCGCGTGCTCGGTGCCCGCGCCGTCGCCGCCCCGGGCGGGCACCGACTGCGGCGCGTCCTCGCCGGCCGCCCGGTCGCTCTCCCCCGCCGGCGCCGGGACCCGGGCCTCCCCGTTGGCCTGGCGCCGCGGGGTGGACGACTGGAGCGCCGTACCCCCGGTCGTACGGAAGAGTTCGTCGGCCCCCGGCAGGCTCACTCGGCGTGACACCGGGCGAGCACCTCCCTGGCGAGCTGGCGGTAGGCGGCGGCACCGACGGAGTTGGAGGCGTACGTGGTGATCGGCTCACCGGCGACCGTGGTCTCCGGGAAGCGGACCGTGCGCCCGATGACCGTGTGGTAGACGTGGTCGTCGAACGCCTCGACGACCCGCGCGAGCACCTCACGGCTGTGCACGGTGCGCGAGTCGTACATGGTGGCGAGGATGCCGTCCAGCTCCAGGTCGGGGTTGAGCCGCTCCTGGACCTTCTCGATCGTCTCGGTCAGCAGGGCGACCCCGCGCAGTGCGAAGAACTCGCACTCCAGCGGCACTATCACCTTGTGCGCGGCGGTCAGGGCGTTGACCGTGAGCAGGCCGAGCGAGGGCTGGCAGTCGATCACGATGTAGTCGTAGTCGTCCATCAGCGGCTTCAGGGCGCGCTGGAGCGTCGACTCGCGCGCGACCTCGCTGACGAGCTGGACCTCGGCCGCCGACAGGTCGATGTTGCTGGGCAGCAGGTCCATGTTGGGGACCGCGGTCTTCAGCAGCACCTCGTCGGCCGCCATGCCCCGCTCCATGAGCAGGTTGTAGACGGTGAGGTCGAGCTCCATCGGGTTGACGCCGAGACCGACCGAGAGCGCGCCCTGCGGGTCGAAGTCGACGAGCAGCACCCGGCGCCCGTACTCGGCGAGCGCGGCACCCAGGTTGATGGTCGACGTGGTCTTGCCGACGCCGCCCTTCTGGTTGCACATCGCGATGATCTTCGCGGGGCCGTGATCGGTCAGCGGGCCCGGGATCGGGAAGTACGGCAGCGGGCGTCCGGTCGGACCGACGCGCTCACGGCGCTGACGGGCCGCGTCGGGCGCGAGCGTGGCCGCGTACTCGGGATCGGGCTCGTACTCCGCGTCGGGGTCGTAGAAGTGCCCCTCCGGGAGTTCTGCGTAGTCGGCGAAGTGACTGCGGGGCGTGCCACTTCCGTCGCCGGCCATGGCGTTCACGTGTTGGCCATCCATGCTCATGTGTGCTGTCCGGGTTGCCTGCGGACTCTGGTGGGCTGCGAAGGTGCGTACAGCGACGGAGCCGACAGCCTCGGACCGGCCTGGGCTCCGGGCCCCGGTCGGCATTCCTGGTTGACCACCCCCGGGAGAAAATGTCGACTCATTCACAAGTCGTCTTACCTCCTTGGTGACCAGGAAACTTCTAGACAGGTCAGCGTGGCACCATGCCGACGGTTGGCGACTCTATGGCGTGTCGGGCGTCCGCAGCAACACAATCCGCCGTACCCGGCCGGATGTGTCGGCAATGAAACATCCCTCTGTCAAGGGCGTACGACCGTCGCACGGCAGGTTTCACCGGTGGGCGAATCGGTTGAAGCGTTACGTTCGAGGCGAGTTGGTCGAGAATCGCAAAGTGACCATACACACATCCGGCCGGACCTTGTCGGGCAAGGTCCGGCCGGGTGTGTGGCGTTGACGACAGGTGTTGACGTATCGCCTTTGTGAAATGACGACTTAGCGGATGTGACGACTTTCGGGGGCCGGCCGGGGACAGGTGCGGGGCCGGCGGGGCGGGGTCAGCCGAGCAGGGTGGCCAGTTCGACGTGGGCCAGGCCGTGCGCCTCGGCGACCTCCCGGTAAACGACCTGGCCGTCATGGGTGTTGAGGCCCTTGGCCAGCGCGGGGTCGCGGCGCAGCGCCTCGGCCCAGCCGCGGTCGGCCAGTTCGACGATGTAGGGCAGCGTGGCGTTGGTGAGCGCGTAGGTCGAGGTGTTGGGGACCGCGCCGGGCATGTTGGCGACGCAGTAGAAGACCGAGTCGTGGACCGGGAAGGTCGGCTCGGCGTGCGTGGTGGGGTGCGAGTCCTCGAAGCAGCCGCCCTGGTCGATCGCGATGTCGACAAGGACACTTCCGGGCTTCATCCGGGACACCAGTTCGTTGGTGACCAGCTTCGGGGCCTTGGCGCCCGGGATGAGGACGGCGCCGATCACGAGGTCGGCCTCCAGGCACGCCTTCTCCAGCTCGAAGGCGTTGGAGACGACCGTCTGGATCTTTGTGCCGAAGATCTTGTCGGCTTCCTTGAGCTTGTCGATGTCCTTGTCGAGCAGCGTGACGTGGAAGCCCATGCCGATGGCGATCTGCGCGGCGTTCCAGCCGGAGACACCGCCGCCGATGACGACGGCCTTGCCGGCCAGCACCCCGGGGACACCGCCCGGCAGCACACCCCGGCCGCCGTTGGCGGCCATCAGGTGGTAGGCGCCGACCTGCGGGGCCAGTCGGCCCGCGACCTCGGACATCGGGGCCAGCAGGGGCAGCCCGCGGGTGGGCAGCTCCACCGTCTCGTAGGCGATCGCCGTGGTGCCGGACTCGATGAGGGCGTCCGTGCACTCCTTGGAGGCGGCCAGGTGCAGGTAGGTGAAGAGCGTCTGGTCCTTGCGGAGGCGGTGGTACTCCTCGGCGATCGGCTCCTTGACCTTCAGGAGCAGGTCGGCGGCGGCCCAGACCTCGTCGGCGGTGTCGAGTATCGCCGCGCCGGCGGCCACGTACTCGGCGTCCGGGATCGAGGAGCCGACGCCGGCGCCGCGCTCGACGACGACCTGATGGCCGTGGCGCACCAGCTCGTGGACGCCTGCGGGGGTGATGGCCACCCGGAACTCGTTGTTCTTGACCTCGCGGGGGATGCCGACCTTCACGTCGATCACGGTCCTTGGCTCAGGGGGTGTGGCTATTACCAGACATACCCGGGCACGCACGGGCATACCAGGGGAGACCGCAGGAGAACGTGCGGCAGAGCCAGTCTAATGAAGGTGTTCCCGCTGTCTAGCCTTTCAATGCATCAATCTTTAGCGGGCGCGCTACGGATTTCGCAGGTGTTAGCTCCGTATTCCGGTCCGAAGTCGCTCCGAGTGGTCTGCCGGGCGGGGTCCTGGGCCTCCTCCTGGAGCATCCGCTCGGCCGTGGCGCGCCGCAGGCCGGCCGCCGCGGGGTCGCCGAGCCGGTCCAGGGTGTCGGCCAGCCTGAGGTGCAGCGCCGCCTGGAGCCGGACGTCCTCGGCCCGGCGGGCCCACTCCACGGCCTCCTGGCAGGTCTGCAACGACTCCTCGGGGCGTCCGGCGTACTCCTGGACCCGGGCCAGTTCGCTCAGTGCCCGGGCCTGGGCGGCCACGTCGCCGGTCCTGCGGTGCCCGGCGACCGCGGCCCGCCAGTTGCGCAGCGCCTCCCCGTAGCGGCCCGCGTAGGTGTGCGCGGCGGCGATCCGGCCGTAGAGCCGGGCGGCCTCCGGGTGCTCGCCGCGGGCGAGGCGCTGGGAGAGGGCCCGGCCGAACCAGTCGGCGGCCCGGTCGTAGTCCCCCAGCTCCAGGTGGGCGCCGCCTACGGATTCCATCGCGCGGCCGGTCGCGTACGGGTCGTTCGCCTCGCGTCCGGCGTCCAGCGCGGCCCGGTAGCGCACCAGCGCGTCGGCCGTGCGGTCGGTCCGGGCGTCCAGGTCGGCGAGGTTGAGCAGGGCCGCCGCCTTCTCCCGGGGCAGCTCGCGGCGCTCGGCCACGTCCAGCACCAGCCGGTGGATGTCGTACAGGTCGGGCGCGGCCGCCTGGGTGCCGAGGTGCGCCACCATGGTCCGCACCAGTTGGGACATCAGCCGCCGCGCGAGGGTGTCCAGCTCGCCGTCGGCGACCGCGAGGCGGGCCGAGGCCAGCAGCGCGGGCCGGCGCACCCGCAGCCATTCGGCGGCGGCCCGGGGGGTCGCGAAGCGCAGGGCGCGCGGCATGCCGAGGAGCTTCTCGCGGGCCTGGGGGCTGTCCGTCTCGGTGATCGCCCGGCAGGACTGGAGCAGCCGGACGGTCCGCTCCAGCATCCGGGCGCGGGCGAGCTGGAGTTCGGCCGGCCGGTCGTGGGTCTCGGCGAGGGCCCGCAGGAGGGGGTGCAGGCACCCGGGGACCGCGTACTCGGGCAGCGGGGAGTCCATCGGGCGCAGCAGGCCGAGGGCGACGAAGTCGTCGAGGGTGGTGCGGGCGCCGCCGACCGAGCAGCCGGCCAGCGCGGAGGCGGTGTGCGGGTCGACCAGTCCGGCCGGGGCGAGGCAGAGCAGCCGCAGCATCCGCGCGGCGGCGCTGGGCAGGGAGGCGGTCACCAGCCGGAAGGCGCGGGCGACCGGGCCCTGCTCCTCGTCGGCGGCGCGCAGTTGTTTGGCGAGGTCGGCGACGGCCGCCTCGGGGCGGGCGGCGAGCCAGCCGCCGGCCAGGGCCAGCGCGGCGGGCTGGCCCTGGCACTCCTCCGCCAGGGATTCGGCGGCCCGGGGGTCGACGGTGACGCGGACCGAGCCGATGTGCCGGGAGAGCATCTCCACGGCCGACTTGGTGTCCAGGCCGCCGAGGGTGCAGGGGCGGACGTCCGCGATGCCGGTCAGCGGTCCCCGGGCGACGGCGACGGCGAGGCAGTCGGGGGTGTCCGGTAGCAGGGCGTCGACCTGTTCGGCGTCGGCGGCGTCGTCGAGCAGCAGCAGGGCGCGGCGCCCGGCGAGGGCGTCGCGCAGGGCCGCGCAGAGGTCGTCGGCGCCGGCGCCGGGCCCGGCGGGCAGTCCCAGCGCGGTGAGCAGCTCGCGGGCGAGTCGCTCGACCGGCACCCGGGTGCCGTCCGGTTCGCCGAGCCGGGCGCGCAGCACCCCGTCGGGGTAGTCGCCGGCGACCTGGGTGGCGAGTTCCTCGGCGAGCGCCGTGCGGCCGGAGCCGGGCCGGCCCGCGACGAGCAGCACGCGCGCGCGGGGGGCCTTGCGGCCGGCCAGGGTGTCCAGGCCCGCGCGCTCGATGTCGGCCCGCAGCTCCTTCAGTTCCCTGGTGCGGCCGAGGAACCGACTCTCCTCACCAGGCTTGTCCGACAGCTTCACGCCGTCCGTGTCCACCGCCTGATCCGTCACGGGCCACACTCCCGATCCCACCGCGCACCGGCGCCCGCCGGAACTCCGGTTCGGGCGTTTTCCGAGCCTAGTTCAGGCCGGGGCACGTTCTGTGAGGAGCGCGGCGGTGGAGTCCCCTGATCGGATCAACCGATGGTCACACCGGACGCCTCGGAGGGTTCCGGTTCAGGCGTCGAAGGGGCGGGCCGGCCACGGCGCGAGCGCGGGGCGCAGCGCGTCGAGCCCGTCGCCGCTCCGGGCGGCGACCAGCGAGAGCACGCCCACCACGAGGCAGTTGTTGTGCAGCTCTCCGGCGAGCACCCCGCGCAGCAGTTCGGCCACCGGCACCCGGGCCAGTTCCATGTCGGCCTCCTCGTCCTCGACCTGGAACCGTTCGCCCTCGGCCTCGGACAGCTCCCGGGCGAGGAAGATCCGTACGGCCTCGTCGCAGCCGCCGGGGGTGGTGTAGACGTCGGTCAGCACCCGCCAGTCCTCCGCCTTGACGTGCGCCTCCTCGTACAGCTCGCGCTGGGCGGCGTGCAGCGGGTTCTCGCCGGGGACGTCGAGGAGTCCGGCCGGGACCTCCCAGAGCTTGTGGCGCACGGGGTGGCGGTACTGGCGCAGGACCAGGACCCGGCCCGCGTCGTCCAGGGCGACGACGGCGACCGAACCGGGGTGCACCTGGTAGTCGCGGGTGACCGCGGTGCCGTCGGGCATGACCACCTCGTCCGTGCGGACGGCGGTCTTCTTGCCGCGGAACGGGATCTCCGTGGACCGGATCTCCCACTCCTCGGGGGTGTCCTCGATGGTCATTCCCTGTCCTTCCAGACGCACGGTCGTGCACTTTCGTACACAAGAAGCCGGGGCCCGCGCCGTGTGGATGCGCGTGCCCCGGCCACCGTACAACTGGTGTGTTACTTCGACGGCTGCCGCAGTCCCTGGGCCTGCTGGCGCTCGACGGCCGCCTTGACCAGCCCGGCGAAGAGCGGGTGCGGACGGGTCGGGCGCGAGCGCAGCTCCGGGTGGGCCTGGGTGGCGACCAGGTACGGGTGGATCTCGCGCGGGTACTCCACGTACTCGACGAGCTTGCCGTCCGGGGAGGTGCCCGAGAAGACGATGCCGGTCTTCTTCTCCAGTTCCGCGCGGTAGGCGTTGTTGACCTCGTAGCGGTGGCGGTGGCGCTCCTCGACGTACTCCTTGCCGTCGTAGACCTCGCGCACGATCGAGCCCTCGGCCAGTTTCGCCGGGTACATGCCGAGCCGCATGGTGCCGCCCATGTCGCCCTCGCCGGCCACGATGTCGAGCTGCTCGGCCATGGTGGAGATGACCGGGTGGCCGGTGGCCGGGTCGAACTCGGTGGAGTTGGCGTCCGCGATCCCGGCCAGGTTGCGCGCGGCCTCGACGACGATGCACTGCAGGCCCAGACAGAGGCCGAGCAGCGGGATGCCGTGCTCGCGGGCGTACTGGATGGCGCCGACCTTGCCGAGCACGCCGCGGTCGCCGAAGCCGCCGGGGATGCAGATGGCGTCGACGTCGGCGAGCTGCGCCTCGGCGCCGGCCGGGGTCTTGCAGTCGTCCGAGGTGACCCACTTGATCTTGACGCGGGCCTTGTTGGCGAAGCCGCCGGCGCGCAGCGCCTCGGTCACCGACAGATAGGCGTCGGGCAGGTCGATGTACTTGCCGACCAGCGCCATGACGATCTCGTGGTCGGGGTTGTGGACGCGGTCGAGCAGGTCGTCCCAGGTCGTCCAGTCCACGTCGCGGAAGGGCAGGTCCAGCTTGCGGACGACGTAGGCGTCCAGGCCCTCGGTGTGCACGACCTTCGGAATGTCGTAGATCGAACGCGCGTCCGGGCAGGCGACGACGGCGGCCTCGTCGACGTCGCACATCAGCGAGATCTTCCGCTTGATGGCGGTGGGGACCTCGCGGTCGCAGCGCAGCACGATGGCGTCCGGCTGGATACCGATGTTGCGCAGGGCGGCGACGCTGTGCTGGGTCGGCTTGGTCTTCAGCTCGCCCGAGGGGCCGATGTACGGCAGGAGCGAGATGTGCACGACGAAGACGTTGTCCCGGCCGACCTCGTGGCGCACCTGGCGGACGGTCTCCAGGAACGGCAGCGACTCGATGTCGCCGACCGTGCCGCCGACCTCGGTGATCACGACGTCGACCTCGTCCGTCGCCATGCGGCGGATGCGGTGCTTGATCTCGTTGGTGATGTGCGGGATGACCTGGACGGTGTCGCCCAGGTACTCGCCGCGGCGCTCCTTGGCGATCACCGTGTTGTAGACCTGACCGGTGGTGACGTTGGCGGAACCGTCGAGGTCGCGGTCGAGGAAGCGCTCGTAGTGGCCGATGTCCAGGTCGGTCTCGGCGCCGTCGTTGGTGACGAACACCTCGCCGTGCTGGAACGGGTTCATCGTGCCAGGGTCGACATTGAGGTAGGGGTCGAGCTTCTGCATCACGACCCGCAGGCCCCGCGCCTTCAGCAGCATGCCGAGGCTGGAGGCGGTCAGTCCCTTGCCGAGAGAGGAGGCGACACCCCCGGTGACGAAGATGTGCTTGGTCGTCGAGGCGTTGGATCGGAATACGGCGGGCGGCATGGCCAAGAGGGGGCTCCCGTGGTCGCGGTCTGGGGTGCGGTGCGGCTGCCGACCGGAGACTTCCGGGGTGCCGTCGCTGCGGTTCGGGGGTTTCGTGCCCTCCGGTCCACGGGCTACCAGCGTAACAGCGCCGGAGAGTGCCGGCTTCCGGCCACGCTCCGCGCACGGGCGGACACGGCCGCGCCCGCCCCGCCGGTCCGCGCCCGGCGCTCACCCCTTCGGCGCAGCCGGGTTCCCCGGAGACGCGCACAGATCATCTGCGTGCGTCGTATCCTGCTCGGACGCTCACTGCCGAGCCCGGCCCGCGACACGGCACCACCCCGCGCCCGTACGCACCGGAAGAGGACAGCTCACCTGCTGGTCGAGCGACAATTGACGTTCTACGTCACAGCGTTTGGCTTACGGGCCGGACGACTGCTTTGCTTCATCACTCAACGACGCATCACCCCCTTGACCGCAACAGCGACAGCCCCCTGTGGGGTGCCGTGGCCGTTCGACTGGAGTTCCACGTGGCCGGGCGAATCGAAGATTACGCACTCATCGGAGACATGCAGACCGCCGCGCTGGTCTGCCGGGACGGCACAGTGGACTGGCTGTGCCTGCCCCGCTTCGACTCGCACGCCATCTTCGCCGGACTGCTGGGCACCGAGGAGCACGGGTTCTGGCGGCTCGGTCCGGCGCACGCGGCCGGCGCCCAGCCCCCCTCGGCGGCCCGGCGGACCTACCGCGGCGACTCGCTGATCCTGGAGTCCGAGTGGGACACCCCGCGCGGCACGGTCCGGGTGACCGACTTCATGCCGCCGCGCGACGGCGCGCCGCAGCTCATCCGGATCGTGGAGGGCGTCTCGGGCCGGGTGCCGATGCGCTCGGAGCTGCGGATGCGGTTCAGCTACGGCCGGGTGGTGCCGTGGGTCCACAAGCACGAGGGCCGCACGGTCGCCGTCGCGGGCCCGGACTCCGTGTGGTTCGACACAGCGGCGGACACCTACGGCAAGGACCTGACCACCTACGCGGACTTCACCATCGCGCCGGGTGACCGGATGGCGTTCACCATCTCCTGGGAGCCCTCGCACAAGCAGCCGCCGCCGCTGCCCGAGCCGGAGCAGTCGCTGGAGGCCACCGAGGACTTCTGGCGCGACTGGGTCGAGAACTGTACGTACCACGGCCCCTACCGCGAGGCCGTGGTCCGCTCCCTGATCACGCTGAAGGCGCTGACGTACGCCCCCACCGGCGGGATCGTCGCCGCGCCCACCACCTCCCTGCCGGAGGAGATCGGCGGCGTCCGCAACTGGGACTACCGCTACACCTGGCTGCGCGACGCGGCGATCACCCTCTCCTCGCTGCTGCGCACCGGCTACCGCGAGGAGGCCCGCGCCTGGCGCGAGTGGCTGCTGCGCGCGGTGGCCGGCGACCCCGAGAACCTCCAGATCATGTACGGCATCGCGGGCGAGCGCGAGCTGGGCGAGGCCGAGCTGGACTGGCTGCCCGGTTACGAGGGCTCCGGCCCGGTCCGGGTCGGCAACGGCGCCGCCCACCAGCTCCAGCTCGACGTGTACGGCGAGGTCACCGAGGCCCTTCACCTGGCCCACATGACGGGCCTGGCCCGCAACGACTACGCCTCCGTGCTTCAGCTCAAGCTGATCCGGTACCTGGAGGACCACTGGAACGAGCCGGACGAGGGCATCTGGGAGGTGCGCGGCCCGCGCCGCCACTTCGTGCACTCCAAGGTGATGGCCTGGGTCGCGGTGGACCGCACCATCAAGCTCATCGAGTCCGGTGACGCCGACGGCCCGCTGGAGCGCTGGAAGGAACTGCGCGACGACATCCACCGGGACGTCTGCGAGAAGGGTTACGACCGGGAGCGCAACACCTTCACGCAGTCCTACGGCTCCCGGGAGCTGGACGCCTCCCTGCTGCTGATCCCGCAGATGGGCTTCCTGCCGCCGGACGACAAGCGGGTCATCGGCACCATCGAGGCCATCCAGCGGGAGCTGTCCACCTCGGACGGGTTCATCCTGCGCTACCCGACCGACGGCGAGGACGCGGGCGTCGACGGCCTCCCCGGCGACGAGGGCGCCTTCCTGGCCTGCTCGTTCTGGATGGCCGACGACCTGGCGATGATCGGCCGCGTGGACGAGGCCCGCAAGCTCTTCGAGAAGCTGCTCTCGCTCCGCAACGACCTCGGTCTGCTGGCGGAGGAGTGGGACCCCCGCCTCCAGCGCCAGGTCGGCAACTTCCCGCAGGCGTTCAGCCACGTCCCCCTGATCGACACCGCCCTGCGGCTGACGGCGTCGGGGGCGTACGGGGGCTGAACCCCCTCGGAGCCGGCCTCCCCGGGGCGCGAGCGCGCCGAGTGTGCGCTCCGCCGCCGGGATCGCCGTCGGTGGCGGGGACCAGGGCGGGCTCGCCCGGCGCGCAGTCCGCGGACCTGTTCCGGTGGGACGACGTCGAGCAGCATGCGGCCGGCGTGCGCGGCGGCCGCGCCGACCGCCGGCTGGCGCCGTCCCTACCCGGCGGGCACGGCACCAACCCGGACGGGTAGCGTCCGCGCATGGAAAGCGGCACGGGCAGGGGCAGGGGTACGGACGGCGGCTCGGACCGGGGTACGGACGCCGGGGACGACAGCCGGGGTGGCGGGATCACCGTGCGGCGGGCGCTGGAGCTGCCCGGGCTGCGCGGCGGCCTGCCCGAGGTGGTCGCGGGCGCCGACCTGTTGCGGCGGACCGTGCGCTGGGTGCACGCGGCCGAGGTGCCCGACATCGCCTCGCTGCTCAAGGGCGGCGAACTGCTGCTGACCACCGGGGTCGGCCTCGGGACCCGCCCCGCCGACCAGCGCGCCTTCGTCCGCACCCTCGCCGAGCGCGGGATCGCCGCCCTCGTCGTGGAGCTGGGCCCGCGCTTCGACCGGCTGCCCGCCGCCCTCGTCGACACCGCCCGCGCCACCGGGCTGCCGCTGGTCCAGCTCCACCGCGAGGTGCCGTTCGTGACGGTCACCGAGGAGATCCACACCGAGATCGTCAACGGCCACTACGCGCTGCTCCGGCGGGCCGAGGAGGTGCACCGGCGCTGCACCGAGGCGCTGCTGGACGGCGGCGGGATACCCCGGGCGCTCGCCGTTCTGGCCGACTTCGGTGACAACCCGGTCTTCCTGGAGACGGCCGACGGCCGGCTCCTCTACGCCGCCGGGGCGGGGTGCGCGGGCGCCGACCCGCTCCAGGTCTGGGAGGGGCTGCGCGGCCGCCACCGGGACACGCCGCCGCCCGCGGGCTCGGTCGTGGTGGACGTCCCCGGTGGCGGTCCCGGCACCGGTTCGGCGCGCGCCCGTCTGGTGCAGTTGCCCGTACGGTCCCCGCTGGCGCCGGTGCACCGGATCGCGGCGGAGCGCACGGCGGGCGTGCTGGCCGTGGTGCTGATGCAGGCCCGGCAGGAGGAGGAGCTGGTGGCGCGCGGCCGCGGCGACTTCCTCACCGACCTCGCCGAGGGCCGGATCACCGCGGCGAACGCCCCGGCGCAGGCCCGGGTGCTGGGTTTCCGGCCCGGCGACGGGCCGCTGCTGCCCGTGGTGATGCGGCTGGGCGGCGCGCTGTCCCCCGCGGGCGGCGGCTGGGCGGTGCTGGCCCGCGCGGTCGCCGAGGAGCTGGCCTCGCTCGGTGTGCCGGTCCTGCTGGGCGTACGGCCGGTCGAGGGCCGGGTGCCGCTGCTGCTGGGGCTGCGTACGGCGGCCGAGCGGCCGGCGGTCGCGGACCGGGTCGCGGCGGCGCTGCGGGCGGGCGTGGAGCGGTCCGGGACGCCGCGTCCCGGGGCGCAGCCACCGGTGGTGGTCGTGGGGCCGGCCGGCGGCTGGGCGGCCGCGCCGGCCGGGCTCGGCCACGCCGCGGAGACGGCGACCGCGGCGCTGGGCCTGCCGGACCGCCCCTGGTACGACGCCCGCCACCTCGACATCGACCTGCTGCTGTGGCGGCTGCGCGACCATCCGGACCTGGCGGCCTTCGTGGACCGGGCGATCGGCCCGGTGCGCGACCACGACGACCGGTCCCGGCCCTCGCTGCTGCCGACCCTGGAGACCTATCTGGCGCACGCGGGCCGCAAGGCGGAGACCGCGCGTGAGCTGCACCTCAACCGCCAGACGCTGTACAACCGGCTGGCCCGGATCGGGGAGCTGCTCGGCACGGACCTCGACGACCCGCAGACCGTACTGACCCTGAGCCTGGCCCTGCGCGCCCGCCGGCACGCGAGCTGACCGGGAGCCTACGACGGCCCCCGGCGACCGGCCCTGCCACAGACCCGGCCCCGGACCCGGACCCGGACGGAAGCGGACCCGGACGGAAGGGGCCCGGACCCGGACGGAAGCGGAACTGGACCCGGAAGCGGAACCGAAACCGGCCCTAGACCAGCGGCCCCGGTTGCGTCAGCTCGTCGTAGACGCTCAGGATCTGGGCGACGGTCTCGTCCTCGGTCGGCCAGGTGGCCGCCTGCCGCACGCCCCGCTCCCGCAGCAGCTCGCGCCGCCCGGGGTCGTCGAGCAGCCGGACGACAGCGTCGGCGAACGCCTCCGCGTCACCGGCCGGAACCAGTTCGGCGGCGTCGCCGACGAGTTCGGGCAGCGAGCCGGCCTCGACCGCGACGAGCGGCACGCGCGCGAGCAGGGCCTCCTGGGCCAGGACCTGGCCCGCCTGGTGGCGGCCGGGCAGCAGCGCGAGATCGGCCGCGGCGAGCAGTTCGGCGACGTCGTCGCGGCGGCCGATGAGCGCCACGGGCAGCCGCTCGTCCTCGATCCGCCGCTGCAGCCAGGGGCGCAGCGACCCCTCCCCGGCGACGACGACCAGGGGCACCGGGTCGAGATCCCGCCAGACCCGCGCGGCGTCGAACAGCACGTCGTACCCGCGGTGGCGTTCCAGGGAGCCGACCGCGATCAGCAACGGGCGTCCGGTGGAACCGAGTTCGGCCCGGATCTTGGGGCGCAGCCGGTCGGGGTCCTCCGCTTCGGCGGGCGGGCGCCGGCCGGGCAGCGCGACAGCGGCGAGCCGGGCGTCGCGGGCGCCGGTCCGCCGTGCCCGGTCGACCAGCTCGGAGGTGGCGCCGAGCACCACGGTGGCGGCCCTCGTCACCCGGCGCTCCAGCATCCGCAGCAGTTGGGCGCGCGGGCCGTCCACGCGGGCGCGGTCGTGCCAGGTGACGACGAGCGGGGTGCGCACCCGGCGGCCGGCCAGGGCGAGCACCGCACGGAAGGAGGCGTGCAGTCCGTGGGCGTGGACCAGGTCGGCGTCGGCGCAGGCCGCCCGCAGTCCGGCGACCGAGACGGGGTCGCTGCTGCGCGGCACGTGGACGTGTTCGGCGCCGGCCCCGGTGAAGTCGTAGCGGTGCTCGGCCTCGTCGGGGGCGCACACCGTGACCCGCACGCCCCGTGCGACCAGCCCCGCGGTCAGGGAGCGGACGTGCCCGCTGCTGCCGGCGCTGCCGCCGCCCAGCACCTGCACGGTGCGCAGCGGTGACTGGCCGTGCGGTGCGTGGCTGCTCACGGGGGTCACGTGGCCGGGGCTCCTGGTTCTGCGGCGGGCGCTCACGAAGAAAGTACAGAGGGGTGGAGCGGAGGAGGTGCGCGGCGCGGTCCCTCCGTGCCTGCTGCGTCAAGGATGCCAGCACGCACGGGTGTTCCGGGAACGGCTCAGGTCACGAGGGCCCCGGCGGGAGGCAACGCGACGCCGTCAGTCACCCGAACGAGTGACCGCGCCCGACCTCCTCCAGGTCCCCGGGCCACCTGGGAGACGCGGGTCCCCCGAGCCACCGGACACCTGGCCCCCAGCCCCCGCCGCCTACAGCTCCGCCCGTGCCGTGGCCAGCAGTTCCTCGGCGTGCGCCCGCGCGGTCTCCGAGTCCTCCTGGCCCGCGAGCATCCGGGACAGCTCGCGGACCCGTTCCTCGCCCTCCAGCGCCTTCACCCCGGACCGGGTCACCGATCCGTCGTGGGTCTTCTCCACCAGCAACTGCCGGTCGGCGAAGGCGGCCACCTGCGGAAGGTGGGTGACGACCACGACCTGCGCGCTCCTGGCGAGCTTCGCGAGGCGCCGGCCGATCTCGACCGCCGCCTTGCCGCCGACCCCGGCGTCGACCTCGTCGAAGAGATATGTCGGCACGGGGTCGGTGCCCGCGAACACGACCTCGACGGCGAGCATCACTCGGGACAGCTCACCACCGGAGGCGCCCTTGGCGATGGGCCGGGGCGGTGTGCCCGGGTGCGGGGCGAGCAGCAGCTCGACCTCGTCCGCGCCGGACGGCCCGTAGGCGACCGGACGCCCGCCGACCTCGACACCCTCGGGGTCCTCGGTCTGCCGGATCGAGAACGACACCCGCGCGTGCGGCATGGCGAGGGAAGCCAGCTCTGCGGTGACGGCGGCGGCGAACCGCTCCGCCGCCTCCGCGCGCGCGTCGGTCAACGCCTGCGCCAGCCCGCTCAGCTCGGCCCGCAGCGCGTCCCGTTCGGCGGTCAGCTCGCCGATCCGCTCGTCGTCGCCGTCCAGTTCGGTCAGCCGCGCGACGCTCTGTTCGGACCAGGCCAGCACCGCGGCGACGTCGGCGCCGTACTTCCGGGTGAGTCCGTTGATCGCGGCCCGCCGTTCCTCCACGGCCGCCAGCCGCAGCGGGTCGGCGTCGAGGTCGTCGGCGTACCCGGCCAGCTCACCGGCGACGTCCCGCAGCAGGATGCCGACCTCGCCGATGCGGTCGGCGAGCGAGGCGAGCGCCGGGTCGTGCGACCGTACGGCGTCCAGGGCACGCTGGGAGCCCGCCACGAGCGTCGCCGCGTCGACCCCTTCCGGGTCCTCCGGGTCGCCCGCGAGGGCGGCGTGCGCGGCTGTCGCGGCGGACGCCAGCGCCTCGGCGTGCCCGAGCCGCTCCGCCTCCTCCGCGAGTTCCACGTCCTCGCCGGCGCGCGGTTCCACGCCCGCGATCTCGTCCAGTCCGAAGCGCAGCAGATCGGCTTCCTGGGCGCGCTCACGCGCACGCGTGGTGATCTCCTCCAGCTCACCGGCGACGGCCCGCAGTCTGCGGTAGGCCCCGCCGTACTTGGCGAGCGGTCCCGCGACCGCGTCCCCGGCGTACCGGTCGAGCGCCTGCCGCTGCCGGGCCTGCTTGAGCAGCCCCTGCTGGTCGGTCTGCCCGTGCACGGCCACGAGTTCGTCGGCGAGTTCGGCGAGCACCCCGACAGGCACCGACCGGCCGCCCAGATGCGCCCGGGAGCGCCCCTCGGCGGAGACGGTACGGCTGATCAGCAGCGCCCCGTCGTCCAGCTCGGCCCCGGCCTCCTCGGCCCGCAGCGCGACCTTGGCGTCCGGGGGGACGGTGACCCGCCCCTCCACCACCGCGTGTCTGGCCCCGATCCGCACCAGCGCCGGGTCCGCCCGCCCACCGAGCAGCAGGCCCAGGCTGGTGACCACCATGGTCTTGCCCGCACCCGTCTCGCCGGTGACCGCGGTGAACCCGGGCGACAGCTCGACGACGGCATCGTCGATCACGCCGAGCGACTGTATCCGCATCTCCTCCAACACGGACCCGACCTTACGAGGTCGGGACCGGTCGGCGCACACGGGCCGTCGATGTGGCCCCGGCGAGCACCCGCCGCCGAGGCACGCGGGGCGGTGCCGTCGGCGGCCGGCCCAGTGGCCGCGACCAGCCACGACACCCTCCTTGCCGGCCCATGAGGCCGACGAGGGACGGACGAGTCCGACGAAGTTTGGACCACCCCGTCGACGGAGCTAGTTCGGTGCCCCCCGCCACCCGGCCACCGGCAGCGCGAACTTCGCCACCAGCCGGTCCGTGAACGAAGCGTGATGCAGCCGGGCGAGCCGTACCGGCACCGCGCCCTTGCGCACCTCCACCCGCGCCCCGGCCGGCAATTCCACCGTCCGCCGCCCGTCGCACCACAGCACCCCCGGCGGGATGTGCGGCAGCACCTCCACCGCGAGCACCGAGTCGGGCGAGGTCACCAGGGGTTTGGCGAACAGCGCGTGCGCGCTGATCGGCACCATCAGCAGCGCCTCCACCTCCGGCCACACCACCGGCCCGCCGGCCGAGAAGGCGTACGCCGTCGACCCGGTCGGCGTCGACAGGACGATCCCGTCGCAGCCGAACCCGGTCACCGGCCGCCCGTCGATCTCCAGCACCACTTCGAGCAGTTTCTCCGCGCCGGCCTTCTGCACGGCCGCCTCGTTCAGCGCCCAGTCGGTGTGCACGATGTCGCCGTTGCGGTGCACGACGACGTCGACGGTCATCCGCTCCTCGACGTCGTAGGCCCGGTTCACCACCCGGTCGACGACCTTGTCCAGGTCGTCCCGCTCGGCCTCGGCGAGGAAGCCGACCCGGCCGAGGTTGACACCGAGCATCGGCACCCCGGAGGCGCGGGCGAACTCGGCGCCGCGCAGCAGCGTCCCGTCACCGCCCAGGACGATGAGCAGTTCGCACCCGTCGAGGCACTGCGGGGTGGCCTCCCGGACCAGCTCCACCTCGTCGGGCAGCGGCAGGTCGCAGGCCTCGGCCTCCATCACCCGCACCCCGATCCCGGAGTGGAGCAACCCCCTGACCACCAGTTCGGCGCTGCGCACGGCCGCGGGCCGCCCGGTGTGGGCCAGCAGGAAAACAGTACGCGCTCGGTTCTCTGTCATCGCGGCCCCTCCGCCACTGCACGATCGACGTCGGCCGGGTCCAGTGCGTCGGCTCCGGCCCGCAGCCACAGAAAGTACTCGACGTTGCCGGACGGACCGGGCAGCGGACTGGCGGTGACGCCCTTCACCCCGAGCCCCAGCTCCCACGCCTTGCGCGCGACTCCCCGGACCGCCTCCGCCCGCAGCTCGGGGCTGCGCACGACACCGCCGCTGCCGAGCCGCTCGCGGCCCACCTCGAACTGCGGCTTGACCATCATCACCAGGTCGGCGTCCGGCCCCGTGCACCGCGCCAGGGCGGGCAGGACGAGGCCGAGCGGGATGAAGGACAGGTCCCCCACGACAAGATCCACCGGCTTCCCGTCGATCGCCTCGACCGTCAACTCGCGTACGTTGGTACGGTCCTTGACGGTGACGCGTTCATCGCTCCGCAGCGACCAGGCGAGCTGCCCGTAGCCCACGTCGACGGCGACGACGTGCGCGGCCCCCGACCGCAGCAGTACGTCGGTGAAGCCGCCCGTCGAGGCTCCGGCGTCCAGCGCCCGCCGTCCCTGGACGGCCAGGCCCTGCGGCACGAAGGCCGCGAGGGCGCCCGCGAGCTTGTGCCCGCCCCGGGAGACGTATTCGGGATCGCCGTCGTCCTGCGCGACGACGACGGCCGCCGCGGTCTCCACCTGGGTGGCGGGCTTGGTCGCGACCGTCTTGTCGACGGTGACCCGCCCGGCGGCGATCAACTGGCTGGCGTGCTCACGCGAGCGCGCGAGCTTGCGCCGGACCAGCTCCGCGTCGAGACGGCGGCGTGCGACTCCTGCCACGTTCGGTTCAGCTCCTGCGGTCGTACGAAGGCGGGGGCGCCGGAGGTCCCGGGCGGGCGTCGAGCGCGGTGAGCGCGTCGCGCAGCCCCCGGTGCACATCCTCGTACACCTGGAGGTGTCCGTCCGTGGGCAGGTGGTCGGCGTCGGCCAGCCGCTCCAGCAGGGCGTCCGTCCCGGGGTCGCCGGTGGGGGTCCGGGGGACGCCCAGCGGGGCGGGCGCGGCGGGGTCAGGCTCGGCCGGGTCCGGTCCGGCGAGGCCCTGTTCCGCGGGGTCCTGTTCCGCGAGGTCCTGTTCCGCGGGGTCTCGCTCGGGCCCGTCCTGCTCCGCCGGGGGCGGCTCCTTCGGGGAGTGCCGCTCCGGGCTCACGTCGCTCATGCCCCGACGCTACCCCGATCCGCTGCGGTACGGTCGGTCGCGATGGCCACGACCGAGGAGTGCCGCGCCGCACTCGAGAAGCTCTCCGACAGCCTGCGGGGCACCGAGGGGGACGTCCGGGCCGCCGCCGCCCTGGACCGCTCGGTGAGCTGCCACATCACCGACCTGGACGTCACCTTCGCGGGCCGCCTGACGGACGGCCGGATCGAGGTGCGCGAGACCCTTCAGGGGCCGCCGCGCGAACGGGCCCAGATCCGACTGGCCATGTCCGGGGACGACCTGGTGGCCCTGGTCGACGGCGAACTGCACTTCGCCAAGGCGTGGGGTTCCGGCCGCGTGAAGCTGGAGGCGGGCCTGCGCGACCTGTTCCGCCTCAGAAAGCTTCTGTGACTCCGTCTCCGTAAACCTCTGGGAGCCCCTGCAACCCCCGGGAGCCCCTGCTCTCGCTCCGCCTCAGGAAGCCTCTGTGGCCGCCGCCGGTTCGGCGACCGCCACGCGTGCGCGCGCCTTGCGCGCGGCCGGCACCACCAGCGGCGTCCCCGTCTCCGGGTCGTCGATGACCTGGCAGCGCATGCCGAAGACCTCCTCGACCAGCGTGGCCGTGACGATGTCCTTCGGCGCGCCCTGGGCGACGACCCGGCCCTCGCGCAGGGCGATGAGGTGGGTGGCGTAGCGGGCGGCGTGGTTCAGGTCGTGCAGTACGGCGACGAGCGTGCGGCCCTGCTCCTCGTGGAGTTCGGCGCACAGGTCGAGGACGTCGATCTGGTGCTGGATGTCGAGGTACGTCGTCGGCTCGTCGAGCAGCAGCAGCGGGGTCTGCTGGGCGAGCGCCATGGCGATCCAGACGCGCTGGCGCTGTCCGCCGGAGAGTTCGTCGACGTAACGGTCGGCCAGTTCGGCCACGCCGGTCCGGGCCATCGACTCCTGGACGACCCGCTCGTCCTGGGTGGACCACTGGCGCAGCAGTCCCTGGTGCGGGTAGCGGCCCCGGCCGACGAGGTCGCCGACGGTGATGCCGTCGGGCGCGATCGAGGACTGCGGCAGCAGGCCCAGGGTGCGGGCGACCTGCTTGGCGGGCATCGACTGGATGACCTGGCCGTCGAGGAGCACCCGGCCCGCGCTGGGCTTCAGCATCCGGGACAGGGCGCGCAGCAGCGTCGACTTGCCGCAGGCGTTGGGGCCGACGATCACCGTGAAGGAGTGGTCGGGTATCTCCACCGACAACTCCTCGGCGATGACGCGCTGGTCGTAGGCGAGGGTGACGTCCTCGGCGGACAGACGGTTCACGATGCTCCTTTGATTGATCGGCCCGCCGGCGGTCCCGGCGCCGGTGCTCATATCCGGCCCGTCCTGCGTTCGGTGACCAGCAGCACCAGGCGTACCCGTTCGACGCGGACCCCGAGGGCGTACGAGACGCCGTCGCCCCTCTCCATCAGGCGCAGCCCCCGAGGCCGAGCACGTCCGGACTGCCCAGCGGATTGCGGGAGACGGCCTGGAACAGCGCGACGCAGACCAGGAGCGCCACCGAGACGTGGAGCCCGAGGGCGCGTGCCGCCCGGCGGCTCGGGGGCACGGAGACGATCTCCGCGCGCTGTTCGGGAGGGCTGTCGACCAACACCCGGTTAGGTTAGCCTAAGTCGCCTGACCACCCGCCGGGGCGTGCGGTCCCCCGCCCCGGAGGACAGTCCCCCGCGACGGGAACCGATTCCCCGCGACGCGAACCGATCCCCCCGCCACCCGGACTGATCTCCCGGCCACCCGAACCGGTCCCCCGGCCACTCCACCCGGTCTCAGAGGCCGAGCCGGGCCAGCGCCTTGGACCCGTCCAGCTCGCTGCCACGCTCGCCGCCCGCCGTCCAGGCCGCCGCGCACAGCGCCCGCAGCCCGTCGAGCGGCTCGCCGTCACCGTCCAGTTCCAGCCGCTCCGCACCGGCTGTCGCCGTCCACCCCCCGCAGCGGAACCCCTCGCCGTCCTCGGTGACCTCGGGCTGCCCGGTGAGCATTCCCCGCAGGTCTCGGTCGACGTAGGTCGGCCGGTGCTGCGGCGGCGCGGCGAGCAACTGCGCCCCGTCGGTGACCCCGGTCAGGACGAGCAGCGAGTCGACCTCGCCGTGGAACGCGCCCTCGATGTCGGTGTCCAGCCGGTCCCCGACCACCAGGGGCCGCTCGGCGCCGGTGCGCAGGATCGTCTCCCGGTGCATGGGAGGCAGCGGCTTGCCGGCCACGCGCGGTTCGGCGCCGGTGGCGATCCGCACCACCTCCACCGCCGCCCCGTTGCCCGGCGCGATGCCCCGCGCGCCCGGGATCGTCAGGTCGGTGTTGGACGCGAACCACGGCACCCCCCGGGCGATGGCGTAGCAGGCCTCGGCGAACCGTCCCCAGGGCAGGTCGGGCCCGCCGAACCCCTGTACGACCGCCACCGGTTCGTCGTCCGCCGACTCCACCGGTTCGAGACCGCGCTCGCGCAGCGCCACCCGCAGTCCGTCACCGCCGATCACCAGTACCCGCGCCCCCTCGGGCACCTCATCGGCGATCAGCCGCGCGACCGCCTGCGCGGAGGTGATGACATCGTCCGCCGCGGCCGGCACCCCCAGCTCGGTGAGGTGCTCGGCGACCGCGTCCGGGGTGCGCAGCGCGTTGTTGGTGACGTAAGCCAGGTGCATGCCGCCCGTGCGCGCGGTGGCGAGCGAGTCGACCGCGTGCGCGATCGCGTCACCCCCCGCGTACACCACGCCGTCCAGGTCGAGCAGCGCCGTGTCGTACGCCTCGCTCAGGGCCCGCTCACTGCCCTCGGGCTTCGTCCTGACGCTCCGGCTCATTGCGCATCGCTCCTCGTTCGACGTCATTTCCCCCGATCATCCCCCATGCCACCGACAGACGTACGATGCCCGGATGGACACCGCAGGTCACTCGGAAGCAGCAGCGCACCGGGACCTGGAACTCACCCCGTTCCGAGGTCTCCGTTACGACCCCGACCGGGTCGGCAGCCTGGCCGCCGTGACATCCCCGCCCTACGACGTCGTGGTCCGCCCCGACGGTCTGCTCCACCTCGAATCCGCCGACCCCCACAACATCGTCCGTCTGATCCTCCCGCAGGCCGCCACCCCCGAGGCCCGCAACGCACAGGCCGCCCGCACCCTGCGCCGCTGGCGCGCCGAGGGCGTCCTGACCGCCGACCCGCGGCCGGGCCTGTACGTCTACGAACAGCGCGACGGCGAGGGCCTGCTGCAGCGCGGCATCATCGGTGCCCTGCGCGTGACGGACCCCGAGGAGGGGGCCGTCCTGCCGCACGAGGACGTCATGCCGCATGTGGTCGCCGACCGCGCGGCCCTGATGCGCGCCACCTCGGCCAACCTCGAACCCCTGCTGCTGACCTACCTCGGTGACGACGGGACGGCGACGACGACCGCCGTGGTCGAGGACGCGGCCACCCGCTCGCCCCTGCTCTCGACGACCACCGAGGACGGCTTCTGCCACCGCCTGTGGTCGGTGACCGACCCCGGCGACCTGGCCCGCGTCCGGTCCGAGCTGGCCGGGCGGCAGGCGCTCATCGCGGACGGCCATCACCGCTGGGCGACCTACCGCCGGCTGCGCGCGGAGCACCCCTCCCCCAGCCCCTGGGACCACGGTCTCGTCCTCCTCGTCGACACGGCCCGGTACCCGCTGCGCGTGCGCGCCATCCACCGCCTGCTGGAGGACCTGCCGATCGGCGACGCCCTGACCGCTCTGAAGGGCCAGTTCCGCGTCCGCCGCCTCGACGTGCCGCTGCCCGAGGCCGTGGACGCCCTCGCGGAGGCGGCACGCGCGGGGAACGCCTTCCTGCTGGCCGGTGACGGCTCCTTCCACCTGGTCGACCGGCCGGACGCCGGCCTGCTGGCCCGCACGGTCCCCGCCGACCGCCCCGAGGCCTGGCGCACCCTGGACGCGACCGTCCTGCACGCCACCCTCCTCGCCCATGTCTGGCACATCCCCGACGACTCCGCGGCCCACGTCTCCTACATCCACGACACGGCGGCCACCGTCGAGAAGGCGGAACGCGACGGCGGTACGGCGGTCCTGCTGCACCCGGTCCGCGAGGAGGTCGTCCGCGACCTGGCCCGCCAGGGCGTCACGATGCCCCGCAAGTCCACCTCGTTCGGCCCGAAGCCGGCGTCCGGCCTGGTCCTGCGCGCCCTGGACCTCTGACGCGGACCCGGACGCACGAAGGGGCGGGGCCGCCTGGCCCCGCCCCTTGTCACTCACCCGTCGCCGGGATCAGTCCTCGTCACGCTCCCGCGCCGAGTCCTCCACGCCCTGCTCGCCCTTCGCTCCGCGCTCCTCCTGCTCGTCGCGTCCGACCTGCTCGGCCGACTGGGCCGGCTGGTCCCGCTCGTCCTGCTCGTCCTCGTTGAGGGCGTCCAGGAACTCCACCCCGTCCAGCTCCGCCAGCCGGTCGGAGGCGTCGGTGCTGCTGTCCCGGTCGGACTCGACGGCCTTGGCGAACCACTCCCGTGCCTCACCGGTGCGCCCGGCCGCCAGCAGCGCGTCGGCGTAGGCGTACCGCAGCCGCGCGGTCCACGGCTGTACGGAGCTGGAGGCCAGCTCGGGGCTCTGCAGCGTCACGATCGCCGCGTCGAGCTGGTCCATGTCACGCCGGGCACCCGCGGCCACGAGCCGCATCTCGACCTGTCCGGCCTTGTCGAGCTTGTGCACCTCGGGGGCACCGGCCATGTCCAGTGCCTTCTCCGGCCGGCCGAGCCCGCGCTCGCAGTCGGCCATCACCGGCCACAGGTCCACGTTGCCGGTCATCCGCCGCGCGGCCCGGAACTCGGCGAGCGCCTCGCTGTACTTCTGGTTGGCGTACGCCGCGAATCCGCCCGCCTCGCGTACGGCGGCGACCCGCGACGCCAGCCGCAGCGCGATCTTCGAGTAGGCGTAGGCGCCCTCGGGGTCCTCGTCGATCAGGCGGGCGACCATCACCAGGTTCTTGGCGACGTCCTCCGCGAGCGTCTTCGGCAGGCTCTGCAGCTCCTGCCGTACGTCCTTGTCGATCTCCTCGCCCGTGATGTCCTCGTCGATCGGCAGCCGCTTGATCGGCTCCCGGTCCCGCTCCCGCTCGTCACGGAAACGCCCGCCGCCGGCCCGGTCGTCCCGCCCATGGAACCCTCCGGGACGCCCGCCCCGGTCGTCCCTGCGAGGACCCTGTCCACCCCGGTCGTCCCGCCCGCGGAACCCACCGCGATCACCACGATCCCGGCTGTCGTCCCGCCGGAACCCACCACGATCACCACGGTCGTCGCGGCGGTCGTCACGCCGGTCGTCACGCCGGAAGGGAGGACGCTCACCACGGTCGTCGCGGCGGTCGTCACGCCGATCATCCCGCCGGAACGGGGGACGCTCACCACGGTCGTCACGCCGGAAGGGAGGACGCTCGCCCCGGTCGTCGCGCCGATCGTCCCGCCGGTCATCACGGCGGAACGAAGGCCGGTCATCACGGCGGTCATCACGTCGGTCGTCACGTCGGTCGTCGCGACGGAACGAAGGCCGGTCGTCGCGCCGGTCATCACGGCGGAAGGAGGGGCGGTCGTCACGTCGGTCGTCGCGGCGGAAAGCGGGACGCTCGCCACGGTCGTCCCGGCGATCATCACGACGGTCGTCCCGCCGGTCATCGCGCCGGAACGAAGGCCGGTCGTCACGTCGGTCGTCGCGGCGGAAAGCGGGACGC
>NZ_BAABIG010000001.1:0-108670 GCF_039542605.1 Streptomyces ziwulingensis | reverse complement strand
GCTTCTCCGCTGCTGGTCAGACCCACTCGTGAACACCCCTTCCTTCCGCCCGATGACCCGCGCGTCGTCGGTACCGTGGAGGCGGTGCGCCGCGAGCTGTCCACCCCGGACGGGCTCGTGCGCCGGTACCCGACCACCGGCGACCGTACCGGGATGGACGGCCTGGCCGGCGACGAGGGCGCGTTCGTCCTCTGCTCCTTCTGGCTCGTCGACGCCCTCGCCCTGACCGGCCGCGTCAACGAGGCCCACGCCCTGTTCGAACGCCTTCTCGTGCTACGTAACGGCCTCGGGCTCCTGGCCGAGGAATACGACCCCGTCCAGCAGCGCCAACTCGGCAACTTCCCACAGGCGTTCAGCCACATGGGACTGATCCAGAGCGCCAGGCTCCTCCATCGGCTGTCGACGCGATCCACCCCCGGCCGGGCTATTGCCGCACGGACACCGGACACGAACGATGTCAGTACCGCAGTCCGGACGGCAGGCCGTGTCCGCGAGAAGCTCACGAGGGTCTGATCATGGAACCGATACTGATCACCGCTCTCGCGCTGCTGGCTGTGGGGGCCACCGGCTCAGCCGTGCATCACCGCATCGCGGCGCGGTCCCAGCGGCGCCGTGCCGACCGGCTGGGCCAGCGCGTCGCACAGGCCCAAGAGCAGCTCGTCGCGGCCGAGCAGCTTGTCCGTCACGTCGCGATCTCGGTGGTCCCGGCTGCTGCGGCGGCGGCGCAGGCTGGCCAGCCGTACGGGCCCGATGTGGTGATGCCGCCGCAACTGGCCAACACCTCGCTCGCCAGTGCCTTGCGTGTGCTCACCGATCATGTCGTCTCCGCCCTCTTCGTGACCGTGCGCGCGGTCCAGGATTCGGCCCAGGAACGCGTCACGCAGACCAGGGTGGAGGCCGAGCGGCAGATCGCCGAGGCGCGCGGGGAGTCGGTGAACGTGGCCCGGGCGGCGGTGCGGGCCTTCTCAGCCAGCGTCGTGCAGCACGCCGCGAAGCTGAGCGGCAGGATCAGCGACGGGGTCCGCCGTCACCTGGGCGACGAGTCGTACGCGACGCTGGTCGAGATCGACCACCTGGGCCAGCAGATGCTGCGGACGGCTTCCGGGTACACGGTGCTGGCCGGCGGGAAGCTGTCGCGGCACTGGCCGGCGACCACTGTGACGGATGTCGTGCGCAGTGCCATGGGTCAGGTCGAGCACTACCAGCGCGTCCAGCACACGGAGTTCGACTCGCACGCGGTGCAGAGCCGTGCCGTGGCCGCGGTCGTGCACTGCCTGGCTGACTTGCTGAACAACGCGGTGCAGTACTCCCCGCCCAGCGCCAAGGTGTACGTGTCGGTGGAGCAGAGCGCCACCGGGGTCCTGCTGATCGTGGACGATTCCGGGCTGCCCATGGAGGACGAGAAGCTGCACTGGGCGCGGGGCGTGCTCGCCGGCAAGCAGCGCGACGACATCACCCAACTGGGCGCCCATCCGCAGACTGGGCTGCGCATCGCCGCCGTTCTCGCCGACGCGTACGGCTTCCGTGTCGATCTCACGACTCCCAACGTGTACGGCGGCAACCGTGCGGTCATCGTGCTGCCGCAGTCTCTGCTGACCGCACCGGCACGGCCCGAACCGTCGTCCGTGCCCGCGGCCCGTCTGACGCCCGTCCCGCCTGCGGGGCAATCCCTGGCCTCCGCCACTACCGCCGGCGGGCTCACGGTCCGTCAGCGCGGCACGCGCCACGCCGCTCCCCCGCGCACAGCGTCTGAGCCGGCGCGGCCGGGGAGCCCCGCGGTGGCTGCCGCCTGGGCCGCGGGAAGCCGCCGTGGCCGGCGCGAAGACATCCCCACCACCACCGACGAAGGACACCGATCATGACCACGGAGACACGCTCGAATCTCGGGTGGCTGCTGGACGAGCATCTCGGCAGTGTGCCGGGCGTACTGAGCGCGGTGCTGCTGAGCGGTGACGGGCTGCTGATGGCCCGGACACAGAGCATCGGGCAGGACGACGCCGAGAAACTCGCCGCGATCAGTTCCACGCTGCGGATCACGGCCAAGGTCTGGGACGAGGAGACCGGCCGCGGCGGCGTGCGGGCGCTGCTGGTCGAGAGCGCGTCCGGTTTCGGGCTGACGACCGCGGCCGGGACGAACTCGGTGCTCTCGGTGGTCACCGGCTCCGAGGCGGATCCCGGCCTGGTCAGCCAGGAGATGGAGCGGCTGGTGGTGCGTCTGGGCGAGCACCTCGGTACCGCCGAACGCGCGCGTTCGCTCCAGCCGGACGGGGATTCGGCGGCATGACCGGGCCGCGGCGTGACCCGGACATGGTCCGGCCGTACGTCCGCACCGGTGGACGGGTCCGGCCGGCGAGGCCGGTGCGCCTGGAGAGCGTGGTCATCGCCGCGGCCGGCCCCCTGCTCGAACTGGGAACCGACGCACGGCGGGTGATGGCTCTGTTCGCTCCGGCCGGCCGGGGCGGGCTGGCCGTCGCGGACATCGCCGCGGCCCTGCAACTGCCGCCGTCCACGGTCCGCATCCTCGTCTCCGCCCTGATCGGCAGCGGCCACCTGGCCAGCCCCGTGGCCGCTGCCGACGACCAGCCCGAATCCGACGTTCTGCTGAAGGTGCTTCATGGACTGCGCGCAGCCCTCTGACCCGGCCGTCGCCTACCTGCCCCACACGGTGACCGAGGCCGCCAAGATCGTGGTCGCCGGCGGGTTCGGGGTAGGCAAGACGACGTTCATCGGCAGCGTGTCGGAGGTGAGGCCGCTGCGGATGGAGGAGCCGATCACCGAGGGCAGCGTGGGCATCGACGACCTGCGCGGCACCCCGGACAAGGTCACCACCACCGTCGGCATGGACTTCGGCCGCATCCATCTGGCCCACGGCAGCCTCGCCCTGTACCTGTTCGGGCTCCCTGGCCAGACTCGGTTCCAGTCCCTGTGGGAAGAGATGGCCGGCGGGGCACTGGGCTGCCTCGTGCTCGCCGACACACGCGACCTCGACGCCAGCCACGACGCGCTCAGCCTGCTGGAGTCCCAGGCCATCCCCTACGCCGTCACCATCAACGCCTTCCCCGACGCCCCGCGCTACGGAGCCGGCGAAATACGCCAGGCCCTCGCTCTGGACGCCGGCACCCCGCTGACCACCTGTGACGCCCGCGAACGCACCTCCAGCCTGTACGCCCTGATCGCGCTCACCGAATACCTCGTCGCGCGCCGCGCGGCCACCCCCTTGGAGCCCACGCGATGACCGCCACCAGCCCCGTGCCCCTGTACGAGCCGGGCTTCGCCGCCGACCCACACCCCGCCTACGAGCACATGCGGACCGTCTACGGCCCTCTCGTTCCCGTCGAACTGTCGCCGGGCCTCCCGGCCACGCTGGTGATCGGCTACTACCAGGCCCGGCGCATCCTGGCCGACCCCATGCGGTTTCCCGCCGACCCGCGCATCTGGCAGCAGCAGGTGCCCGCCTCCTGCCCGGTGCGGCCGATGATGGAGTGGCGTCCCAACGCCCTGCGCAGCAGCGGCGCCGCGCACGCCCGCTACCGGGCCGCCAACACCAGCGCGATCAACGCCGTCGACCAGCACCAGCTCCTCACGGTCGTGGAGAAGATCGCCTCCAGCACCCTCGCGGACTTCCATCCGGCGGGCCGGGCCGACCTGCTCAGCCAGTACGCCTGGCCGATCGCCTTCCGCGTGCTGAGCGCCCTGCTCGGCTGCCCCAACGAGATCGGCTCCCGCATCGCCGACGGCATGGCCCGCATCTTCAACGCCACCGACGCCGATCACGGCAACCAGATCCTCGGCCAGGCCGTCGCCGAACTCGTCGCCCTGCGGCAGGGCCACCCGGCCGACGACATCACCACCCGCCTGCTGGCCCACCCCGCCCACCTGGGCGACGAGGAGATGGCCCACCAGCTCGTCACCCTCTACGGCGCCGGCATCGAACCCCTGACCAACCTCATCGCCAACACCCTGCTGAAAATCCTCTCCGACGCCGACTTCGCCGCCGCCGTCCACGCGGGCCGGTCCACGGTGCGCGACGCCCTCGACCTCGTCCTCTACACCGACCCGCCACTGGCGAACTACTGCATCACCTACCCGCCCTACCCCACCGACATCGACGGCGTCCTCCTCCCGGCCCACCAGCCGGTTCTCATCAGCATGGCCGCCTGCAACAACGACCCCGCACTGCGAGGCACCCCGGACGGCTTCGCCGGCAACCGAGCCCACCTGTCCTGGAGCAGCGGCTCGCACGCCTGCCCGGCACGCCCCCACGCCTACCTCATCGCGGAGACCGCGATCAGCTACCTCCTGGACGCCCTGCCCGAAATAGACCTCTCCGTCCCCGCCGACGAACTGCGCTGGCGCCCCGGCCCGTTCCACCGCGCGCTGGAAGCCCTCCCCGCCACCTTCCCCACCCTGCGCTGAAGGAGAGATCGCCGTGTCCGAACTGCCCCTCGTCCTCGACCCCACCGGAGCCGACCGCCACGCCGAGCACCGCGCCCTGCGCGCCCAAGGCCCGGCCGCCCGCGTGGACATCCTCGGCGTCCACGCCTGGGCCGTCACCGACCCCACCCTCCTGAACACACTGCTGACCAGTCCCGACGTGTCCAAGGACGGCCGCGCCCACTGGCCCGGCTTCGAGGAGGCCGCGGCCACCTGGCCGCTCGCCCTGTGGATCGCGGTGCGGAACATGTTCACCGCCTACGGCGCCGACCACCGCAGGCTGCGCCGCATGGTCGCCCCCGCCTTCAGCGCCCGGCGGGTCGCCGCCATGAAGGAGGACATCGCCGCCATAGTCACCCACCTGCTCGACCATCTCGCCGGCCTGCCTCGCACACGGGAGGTGGACCTGCGCGAACACCTCGCCTACCCGCTGCCCATCGGCGTGATCAGCCACCTCGTGGGCGTCCCCGAAAACCAGCGCGACGCGTTCCGCGCGGTCGTCGACGGCGTCTTCGACACCACCCTGACCCCGGCCGCGTCCCAGGCCAACGCCGAACGACTGTACGGGCAGCTCGACCAGCTCATCGCCACCAAACGCGAGGCCCCCGGCGACGACATGACGTCGCTGCTGATCCGGAGCCGGGACGAGGAGGACGGGACGGGCCTGAGCCACCAGGAGCTGCGCGACACCCTCCTGCTAATGGTCAGCGCCGGATACGAGACCACCGTCAACGTCATCGACCAGGCCATCGTCCACCTCCTCGCCCACCCCCGCCAGCTCGACCGGGTCCGCGCCGGCGCATACACCTGGCAGGACGTGGTCGAGGAGACCCTCCGCCTCGAACCCGCCGTCGCCCACCTGCCCCTGCGCTACGCCGTCCGCGACATCCCCCTGCCCGACGGACGGACCATCCCCCAGGGCGACGCCATCCTCGCCTCCTACGCCGCCGCCAACCGCCACCCCGACTGGCACGGCCCCACCGCCGACGACTTCGACATCACCCGCACCACCAAGGACCACCTCGCCTTCGGCCACGGCGTCCACTTCTGCCTCGGCGCCCCCCTGGCCCGCCTCGAAGTCGCCGAAGTCCTCGCACAACTGTTCACGCGCTTCCCGCACATGCAGCTCGCCGTCCCCGGCACCCGCCTGCACCCCCTGAACTCGCTGATCAGCAACGGCCACCAGGCCATCCCCGTCCGACTCGGCGCCCCCGCCGACTCCTGACCCGATTCGAGCGCTTCCCGGACATTCAACTCGCGGCGGATCAAGCCACGACGGCGACAACGCCGAGCCTGATCAGCAACCCCCGTCCCCGTGCGCCTACGGCCCACACCGAAGCACTGACATCCGATCGAGCCCGCCCCGCACACGAGTGCCTGAGGGACCATGAGCAGCAACGACGCACCGATCCCACAAAGCAGCCCCGCCCCGCTGCCCGAGCACGCCCTTGCACCGCAGGACGCGCCCCTGACGGAGCGGCAACGTCAGATCTACCGATTCATCTGCGACACCGTGCAGGAGGAGGGTTATGCGCCCACCCTGCGCGAGATCGGCCACGCGGTCGGGATGACCAGCGTTTCAGGAGTCGCCCACCAGCTCAGACAGCTAGCCGCGAAGGGATACATCACCTTGGATCCGGGACGTATGCGCGCCTACCGCGTCATCACCCGGCCACTCGGGACCGCGCAGTCGCTCGCGCACCCACAGTGCGGCTGCTCACCCCGCGCCGACGACAACGAAGAGGGGGGCGGCGCCCCGCTCGTCCTCAAAGTCATGATCACCCCCGGCATGAAAGATGCGCTGGTCAATGGGGCGACGCTGAACGTGAGACCACTCCTCATGCCCGACACCAACTGCTCCTCGCTCGGCAGCGCCGACATTCTCGGACAGGTCACGGCGATCACACACTCGGTGAACGACTCCTCAGAGAGTCCCTGTGTCCAGTCCTGACTCCCGTGCATGGCCCCCGTGAAGCCAGATCACCGCGCACGGGCTCATGCCGCCGGACCCTCCCCCCAACACACAGGGGCCGACAGCACTCCTACCCGATCAACCCACGAAGAAAGGTATGGACAACCGTGTCCCCGTCCCTGACCCAGTCGGCGCAGCCAGTAGCGCCTCAGCCGGCCGCACCCCTACTGCGGTTCCTCGACGGCTCCCTGGACCGCACCGTCGAATCCGCCACCGCATGGCTGACCAAGGCCGGCATCGATGGCACGGCCGCGTTCGACGAAGCCCGCGACATTGTGATCACGCTGCCCACGTCCGCTGCGGTGGACCAGCTCGCCACCGTGCTGCTGGATCCGTGCATCCGCGCGCATACCGCGGCGGACGACCTGGTGGAACTCCTGTCCTCCGCAGCTCTGGTCCACCACGTCGGTCTGCTGGGAACACACGCCGTGGAAGTGACCCTGGCCGACGGCGACCTCGGTGCGGCCATACAGTTCGCGGCCCTGCTCGGTGCCGGCGGCATCGACGACGGGCTCACGCTGAGCCGTCCCCGTGGAATGCGACGGCTCGCCGAGCGACTCCAGTGGCTGGTGACCGGTGCGGTGGGCACCACCGTCCACACCGACGTACGCCCCGGGTACGTCCACGACCCCGATCACCTCACCATCGACCAGGCCCGCCACCTGACACAACGCCTTGTCCTCGCTGCCACCGGCACGGACCGCGCGGCCTGCCGTGCCGGTACCGGAGGGGCGGCATGAGCGAACCGTCCCCCATCCCGTCTCTCGCAGCGACCGGCTCCGCGGAGAGCCGCTCCCGCGAACTTCGCTCCGCGCTTCACGCCTTGCATCGCACGTCCGCTCGGTTCACCGGCCGCACCCCCTCCGGCCTCGCCCGGGACCGTGAGGCTGTATGGACCGTGGTCGACCCATGGCTGCCGCTGGCCGCGCAACGGCTCAGAGAGGCAGAGCGCTCCCCCTCGGACCAGGCACGTTGGCGGGAGATCATCCGGGAGGCACGCCGCCCGGACACCGCTGCCGGAGAGCTTCCGAGGCAGGACATGGTCATGCTCGTCAGTGCGGCTCGCTGCCTGCTGCGTGCGCTCATGGAGGCCGAGCGGCCCGGACCTGGCGTGAGCGCTATCACCGAGCGAGTGCGACATGCCATCCACGACGGCATTTACCCGTCCGGGAGCCTGCTGAGCCTGCGCCGCATCGCCACGGACACCGCGGCCCCCACCCTCGACCGCGTCGAGACGGCGCTGCGAGACCTGCAGGGCGACGGACTGGTCACCATCAGCCCGTCCGGGCGCACCCGCGTGGCCGGCAGCGCGACCCGCGAGAGCCGTTCGGAACAGATCGCCGCCTGGCTGCGCTTTCTGATCCGCTCGGGTGTCTATCCGCCCGGCACAGTCTTGCCGTCCCAACTGGTGCTGGCCCGGATCCTGGTCTCATCGGGGCCCGACGTGGTCGGTGCCCAGCGCCTGCTGGCCGACCAACAGGTGCTGGTGGCCCGACACGGACGGCGCTGCTCGGTGCGCCGCGTCCCCGCGATCCCCGTGGACGATCCGCCGGTCCTTGCCGATCTGGTCCGCGCCCTGCGGGCCCGCAGCGCGCCCGGCCCACAGCCGACCGCCGAGGCCACCCTGGCCGCGTGCCGGCAGACCCACGCCTGGTGGTCCAGGCGCACCATCCCGCCGCCCCGGGAGACCGCCGACCGCACCGCCACCCTGACCGCTGCCTGCGCCGACCTCGTGTCCCGGGCCGCCCTCGCGCACGCGCAGGACCAAGAGGTACAGGCCATGCTCCGGCACACGGCCGTCACCGCGCTGGCCGAGCACCCCGAGGACGGCTGGGAACAGACCTGGCGCGCAGCCTGCCTGGGCGCACTCGTCCGCCTTCTTCTCCTCGACACCACGCCCCGACTCCCGTCGCAGACACTCACCACCGCCCCGCCGGTAGAGACAGGCACCGGCAGCGGATCTCAGCTTGGAACTTCGACATGACGACTTCTTCCATCACGCCACTGAAGCCCGCAGTGCGCCGCGTCGCCCAGCATCTCGTAGACGGTCTCGCCCCCCAGGACATCGCCGCCGCCACCTGCCTGGCGCCGGCAACCATCCGCCAGTACCTGCGTCAACTGCGCGCGAGCCTGGGCTGCCCGCACCGCTGCAGGCCACCGGTCATCGTGCACTTCCTGTTCGCCTCCCGGCAGGCCACACCTCCCCGAGCGACCCGGCCGGCACCGGAACTCGCGCCCCAGGAGCACAGACTGCTGAAGGCCGTCGCCATGCACAGCAGGCCCGACGACATCGCTGCCGCCGCCGGTTCCACCCCCGCCTACCTCCCCGGTGCGCTCAGCGCGCTGCTCGGCAAGACCGGGGCGAAGGACGCCACCCAGCTCATCGTCCTGGCCTACGGGTGGGAACTGATGACCGACGAACGGAGCAGGACCACAGAAGCAGGGGCAGGGGCAGGGGCAGGCCAATGAGCACAGGTGCTCCCTACGAGATGCGCCCGCTGGCCACGGACGCCGAGCACACGCAGGCCGGTGCGCTCGTCGAGGACCGCCTGCGCTGGCTCACCCTGCGCGGCCTGCCGGTATCCATGCGCGGTGACATCCCCGACTTGTACCGCGACACTCGCGCTGCGCGTCACGAGACAGCGGGGCTGTTCGAGGAGAACATCCTGCTGGCCTGCCTGATAGTGGACCCCGAGCCCCACCTCGCTCACTGGGGCCAAGGCGGTACCGGGCCCTCCCTGTCCCTCCGTCACGTGCACACCCTGCCCGCGCACCCGGACAACATCGTGCGCCTGGTCACTCTGTGGGCATCCGACCACGCCTCCCGCCTCGGCCTGCCCTGCGTCCGCGCAGAAGCCCTCGCCCGCGCGGACCTCGCCATCGATCCGATACGGCCCTTCCTCGACCGCCTGCAAGACATGGGCTGGACGATCCGCGGCACCGGCCCAGGAACCGACGGCGAACGGGTCGCGCGTCTCGAACTCGCGGCCGAGCCACGTCCAGGACTCACAGCACTGATCGACTGCTCTCTCCCCCGCCAGCCCGTACTCGACAGCAGCAAGGGGTACAGCACGTGACTGCCGCAGAGCCGACAGCATCTGCCAACTCCTACCTTCCTGAGACCAGGGCCTCCCTCGCAGCGCACACCACGCGAGGCCGAGTCATACGGCCGGCCCGCCCTTCCATCACCCGCCCCGCACAGCGGCCGAACACCCCGGACCCAAGGACATCCATGGACACCGGCACCATCGATGTCGCTGTCTGGAACATCGAAGCCGACGGCGGCCGGGACGGTGAGCGCCGCGACTTCGCACTGGACATCCTGGCCGCGCTGAAGCCCGACATCGTCCTCCAGCAGGAAGCCAAGTACAGCCGGGAACGCGGAGGGCGACTCCTGCACGCCGCGGAGAAGCGGCTGAAGCTGCGCGGGTTCCTCTCCGCGCCGAACCCGGACATAGACGCCGACATCGCCACTGCCGTCTATCTGCGGCCCGGACTGTTCCACATCGCCGAGCAGAAGCCGCACGCCAAGCCATGGTGGCTGCACCCCTGCCACGTGCAGGCACAGCTCGGCAACTGCCCCCTCCCGCTCAACCTCGTGTCCTTCCACATGTGTTTCTTCGACGCCGGCCAGCGGCTCGCCGAAGCCCAATGGCTCACCACTCTCGCCCAGCCGGGCATGGCGACCATGGCAGCCGGCGACACCAACAGCTACCCGCAGCACCCCGAACCACTGCCGCTTCCCGTCTGGGAGACAGTCACCGACCGTGCGCACATGGTCCAGCGCACATACGTGGACGCCGCTGGACGCCGCCACAGCGACACCCGGCCCGACGGCGCGCTCACCGCCGCCGGATTCACAGACCTCGCTCGTCACGCCGCCAACCACTGCGGCCCGAACAGTAAACGAGCACTCGCCGCCACGGCAGGCTTCACCAAGCCCCACCAGGGCGGGCCGCAACGCATCGACCGGGGGTACGCCGCCGGCGGTGTGCAATTCGCGCTGGAGCACGTCGAGGTGATCGACAACGAGGACACCCGCGCCGCCTCCGACCATGCCCTTGTTCTCTACCGCTACCACCGCACCCGCCTGGAAGGGGTCCTCACCCCGGGCCGGGGTCTGCGGTGCGCGGGATGAGGGGAGCACCCGCCCGTTGTCGGCGACGGACGGGCGCTCCACACCATCACCGGTGCTCAGGGAAGTGCCGGCGACAGCACCATCGGCCACCACCGGGGCGCCTGGGGCCCACGCCGGGGCGCAGGAGCGCGTGCCGCGCCGCCCGCTGGCCGCATGACTGGTGTCACTCCACTAGCCAGAAGGTTCCCGCTCATGTCCCGCAAGCGCCGGTTCTCCTCCTACGCCCTCTCGATACTCCTGTTCAGCAGCCTGATACCGGTGCTGCTCGTGTCCCGGCAGGTCATTCGGGACGCCCAGGGCACGGAAGTGTCCGCCCTGCCCCGGTGACCCGTGCCGTCTTCCCCGCCGGGCACTCACCGCGCAGTGCCGCCGGGAGCCCGCCCGCGTGTTACCCGACCTTGCCGCCGCACTCGAAAGACGCCATGCGCACCTCAACCCCATCGCCTCTGCCCGACGCCGGCTCGCGCGCCCCGCTGCTGGGAGGCCCGGCCGCCAGCGCGGGCATGCTGCTCGTGCTGAGCGGAGGTCCGACGGTCACCCTGGCCGTGCTGACGAGCGGCACCGTGTTCGGCGGATTGCACTGGTCCCCCACCATCCTTCACCTGCACGAATACCTCTGGGCCGCAGCCGCCGCGCTCCAGATGTTATGGCTGACCCGGCTGCTGCACACGAGGCTCTCGGCACCTCACCACACACCCGGTCACCGGGTTGCGGCCGTCACGGGCCTCGTCTGCGTCGGCGCGCTGGTGCTGGGCGGACCCGTTCTTCACCTGACCTTCTCCGGTCCCGCCGACTTACTCGTCCGCAGCGTGCTTCTCGCCTGGCTGGCCTGCGAAGTCTGCTGGCGGCACGGCATCCCTCTGTCCGCCCCTGCCGAAGCCGCGGATCCCTTCACGCGGTGGCACACCCTGTGGGAACAGACGCTCCTGGTGATGTCCTACTGCTGTGCCGGAGTCGCACCCGTCTTCATCGCGGTCCACGCACTGCGCTGGACCGAGGCGGACCGGCTGCCCGTGATGCAGACCGACCAGGCAACCGCGCTCGGCGTCTCAGGCAGCATCGAGCTGCTCCTCGCCCTGCCGTGGACCATCGTCCTCGAAGGGGTTGTCATCGGCACCGTGAGCATGCTGCTGCACGCTGCCGGACGACCCGCATGGCAGATCTACCCCGCCATCGGCATCCCCGAGGTCGTCTTCCACGCCTACTTCGGATTGCCCGCCGTCCTGATGGCGCTGTACGCGGTGCTGTGCGCACGGTTCTACCTGCGGCACCACCGGCTCGCCCCCCTCCTGCTGGGACACGCCGTTTTCGACCTGCCCGGCGCGCTCACCGCCACGCACTCCCTCGCCGAGAAGCTCCCTTACATGGCGGCAGTCGGCATCGCCCTCTTCGCCATCGACCGCTGGTTCGACACCCATGCCGAACGGCGGCTCCCCCCGGCGGTGTAACCCCCTTGCCCATCCCGGTCCGCCGACCGCCATTCCAGACCCGGACGGGTCTGTCAGCCATGGAACTGGCCCACCCCGGACGTCAAACCGTCCGCGTAGTCGACTCCCTCGTCAGGGTCGCCCGGCTTGACGCATACGCCGCAGAGACACGCTGCACCCGCCCCGTCGCCGCGGCCGTCCTGGACGACCGCGGCGACAGACACGCCCCACACGGTGATCGCCACGGCCGGACCGGGATCCGGCGTCCTGTCCGCCCACCACAATGAAGCACTGCCGAGCGCGGTCGGCCACGCCGAGACAGAGCTGGAAAGGCTGCCGCAGGCCGAAGTGCGTACTTAGTTGGCGGGCGGACAGCAGTCCCCGTGCGTGGGCCAGGACCATGAAAGAGGTCGCTGGCCCACAAGGCCGCCCCTCATCCGTTTGCGGCGGTCAGGGCGGCGCGCAGGTTTCTCGCGGATCCGGTTTCGGTGGCGATGGCCACGGCGCGGGAGGCGAGATTGGCGGCGGTGTCCCGGTCGCCGCAGGCCGCGTGAATGCGGGCGCTCGCGGTCAGTACTTCGGCGGAGCCGCGAACGCTCGTGGCGGGCCAGGCAGCGCGGGCTTCGTCGAGGGCGGTCCGGCCGGCGCGCAGGAGGGAGGGAGTTCTCTGGCCGAGGCGGACCATGGCGTGCCCGGTCCACTTGTTCAGTTCGGCGGCGTCCAGGTAGCCGATGTAGGTGGGCTTCTCCCCGTCGTCGGCTCTCTCCAGCAGCGTCCAGGCGAGGGTGAGATCCCGCTGGGCGAGGCGGGTGTCTGCCAGGCAGGCGTAGTGGTGAGCGCGGACGGCGTGGAGCCAGGACCGTACAGCGGGGTGGGCTGCGGTGCCGGCGAGGTGCAGGGCGCCGTCGGCGAGGGTGAGGGCGCGGTGATAGTGGCCCTGGTCGGTGAGGATCCGGCTCATCTGGCCGATCAGGTTGGTGCAGGAGGAGAGGTCGCCGGCCCGGCGGGCGTGGGCGGCGGCGTCGCGGTAGTGCGTGGCGGCGGTCTCGGCCATGCCCAGGTCGTAGGTGAGGAAGCCGACGAAGCCGCCGGTGTCGGCGGCGAGTGCGGCGATCCGCTGTCGCTCAGCGGGGCCGGCCGCGGTGGCGTGCCAGGCGAGGATCTGCTGGTGGTGGCCGACGGCGTGGGCGTAGACGGCGGACGCCCCGCGTAAGTTGTCGAGCCGGCCGTGGGCGGCGCGCAGGGCGAGATGGGCGTCCATCAGGTCCCGCCCGCCCGCGGCGGCCGGTGTGCCCGCGCCCGGGCCGGTGGCCAGGGCGGCGCCGGCGGCGCCGGCGCCCTTGAGGAAGTCTCTGCGCCACACTTCGTCCCATTCCCGCAGGAGACCGTCCACGGCACTGTCCCCAGCAGCGTCGGCCGTCTCCTCGCTCAAGCGCTGTCGTTGGGCTTCGGCCAAGGACACCAGTTTGCCGCCTGCCCCAAGGGCTTTGTCCAGACCGCGAGCGATCGGGAGCGTCGGCACTCTGCGCTCGTGTTCGAGATCACTGATGATGCTCTTGCTGCACGAGGCCCGGCGTCCAAGTGCCCGCAACGACACCTCGCCACGCAGCCGCCGCAGTTCCGCGGCGAACGTCGTCTCCTCGGCCTCCGGCATCACTACCTCCATGCCTTTGTGGTGATCCGGCTGTCCGCACGGGGACGCGGACGGCGTACGTGCGGCTGTGACCAGCACACACCCGCTCCCCCGCGGCGCGCGCGGGCCTTGGGCGAGGTGCGGACAAGTGCGGACGGCCGGGCCCTGCCCGGAGGCCGGGCGGGCGGCCACCATGGTCGTCACGGGCTCTGAGCGTAGGGACACGCCGCAGACAGGCCAAGACCTTTGGCTCCTGGAAATCAGGGCCCGCCTGACTGTCATCCGGAGCCGTTGAGAGGAGCCCAGTCATGCCCCCCAAGGTGGCGCTGTACGGCAGGCCCGGGGCCGGCAAGAGCACGCTCGCCGGTCTCCTCACGCAGGAACTGGCCGCCGCCGGTGCGGACGTGCTGAACCTGAAGGTGGCCGCGCCGCTGTACGAACTGCAGGCTATCGTGCACGCGATGGCCGGGCGTCCGCTGCTGGACGGCAGCGAGCAGGACGGAGAGTTACTGAACGCCCTCGGTGCACACCTGCGGCGCATCAACCCGGTCGCGCTGACCGAGGCGTTCACCCGGCGTGTGCGGCAGGCCGGGCAGCGCCGTCCACAGGCCGTGCTGGTCTGCGACGACCTGCGGGCCCCGGACGTGAGGGCGGTCACCGCCCTCGGGTTCCTCCTCGTGGAGATCACCGTCTCCGACGCGGTCCGGCTCGTACGCAAACGCGAGAGGGCCGACTTGTCCGCGGGCGCGGAACACCACTCCACCGAGGCGCCGGTCGAGGCGGAGCCGTGGCGGTGGGTGGACAACACCGGCAGTCTCGACGAACTGCGCGAGCGGGCGGCCGAACTGGCCGGGGAGGTACTGCGGTGATCCTGACCGGCAGCGAGATCGTGCGGCAGCGCGATTTCGGCTCCCTGACCATCGAACCGTTCACCGCCGACCAGTTGAACCCGGTCTCCTACAACTACCGGCTCGGTCCCGTTCTGCGTACCCACCGCGCCCAGGTGATCGACACGCACGCCACCAACGAGCTTCGGGAGTGCGCTATCCCGGACGACGGCGTGGTCCTTCAACCCGGTCGTGTGTACCTGGGGACCACGGTGGAGAAGATCGGCAGCCCGGTCTTCGTGCCGTCGCTGATCGGCCGGTCCTCTCTCGGGCGGCTCGGGGTGTTCCTCCAGTACAGCGCCGACCTGGGCAATGTCGGGTCGTGCCATCGCTGGACGCTGGAGATCAAGGTCATCCAGCTTACCCGCGTCTACGCGGGCATGACCGCCGGCCAAGTGACCTTCTGGTCGACCGTCGGCGCCCCGCTCTCCTATGCCGGGCGCTTCGGGCGGATCGACGAAGCCACCATCGGCCCGCCCGGCCTGCTGGTTGGCGCCCGCTGACCCGTCCTCACCGTCTTCGAGGCCACACGTCCGCGAGGCCCTCGGCCCCTGGCGCACCGACCGCAGCGAACCCGACCCCCACATGATCAGCCTCCTCGCCGTAATACGCCGGCAGTTGCCCGTCGGTGTCCTGTCCAACTGCACCGACGCCCTCCGCGCCGACCTCCAGCACCACGGCATCACCTTCGACCACGTCTTACCATCGGCAGAACTCGGCGTCGACAAACCCTCACCACACGCCTACCGCCACGCCGCCAGCCAGATGGGCATCCCCACCCACGCTCTGGCCTACTACGATGACGAACCCACCTTCGTCCACGCGGCACGATCCGTAGGAATGCACGCCTACCTGTTCGCCGGAGCCGATAAATTCACCACCCACCTGCGCGGACACGGCCTGCCCCTGCCCACCCGGCACGGAAGCAACGCACCTGCCCGTATTGCGCAGGCTCCAGACGGCTGAAGTACTGGTGGATCACCCTCGCTGATGCTCGTGCAGCCACCGTCAGGCTGCCGCGAAGGCCGATGGCATTTTCTGTCTGCGCGAAACTCAAGATCCGCCCAGCCTTGACGAACCGTGGTGTCGGGCGCCGTCTGCACGATGCTGCTGTCACAGAACGCGTCGACCAGCCGCGGACCGTCCTACCTGCATCATCGATAACGATCCCGCCCACAGTGCGCACCTCCGCTGGGGCCACAAGATCATGGGCCGAATCAAGCACTCATTCGAGTCGCCGCTCTCGACGCCATTCTCCTCCCGTCGGCCTGAACGGTCCGCCTCCGTCCGCTGGCCTGCGCGTCGCGCGACCAGGACGAGGCGATACAAAAACATACAAACCGGTATCGCCGTGCAGCAAAAATCGTGCGCGTGGTGGTCGCGAAGGAAATTCTGCCCCAGCATCAGGAAGGCCCTCCAAGCGTTACGGAAGCTTGCGCTCCTCCGTTGTACCCCACCAGGCACCGAGGGCGAAATGACTGCTTGTGTTAGTCGCCTCGTACAGCGCCTTGATTTCTTTGTTTATCGTCCCCCGCGAGAGACCCATCACCCTTGCCATCTGGTCGATCGTCTGACCATCTTCCATCTTGCGGAGGATTTCGCGCCCCCTGCCGGTGGTGACCGTGTCAGAGATCTGCCGCACCCGTTCCCCCATCCACGGTTCGGCCCTATCCCACAAGAAACGATAGAAGGTGGTGCATATTCGAACCATCCCAGGGTGCGTGATGATATAGCCAGACGACGGCTGGGCAGGCCCTATATCTCGGTCTGATATAATGGCGCACCGTTCATCGATGACAAGCATCCTGACGTAATTTGGCACCATAGTCCTCACCTCGGCCCCATGAGCGCTGGCCGCTCGCGCCCACTCTCGCTCAGCCGTACGGGTCCTGGCAGCGTCCGGATAAATGGTCTTCATTTTGATCCCCCGCTGAAGCATCCGAGTTTCGCGGACTATCGATGCTTTGAGTTGCGCTGACTGCCGCGCGTCGGGGTGAGCTGTGTAGAGGTGGCTCCGCATCGTGTCCATGTATCGAGCGATCATGTCATTGGCCACTGCGGCGTCCTCGAAGTAAACGATTCCTCCGCTGGTCTCAGCCGCCATTCGGTCAAGGCCAGCAAAGAGGGTCGTTATGGAGGTTATGCGCACCTGATGCTGGGCCATACTGGCCTGCTCGGCCTGGATGAGGTCTCGCTGAGCCTCGTGAAGGTCCCCAAGGACATACTGGCCGGTGAGAGGCTCCAGGACGGCCAGACCCATGCTCTGCAACTCTTCGTGGCCTGGGGCACCTCCTGCCCATTTCCCACCGTCGAGCCCTTGCCGTATGAGGGCTTTGGCCGCCCCTGAGAGAGCAACGGCTCCGTACTGGTGGAGTACGTCCTTTTCGATCACGTTCACACCTTGCACTTTTGATCACTGGACACATGTGCACCCAGCACTCGCTTGCCTCACACAACCATCACATGGCCTGATTTACGTCACGGAGCGCAAGTTCCCCCTGCACCACCAGTGACGCCCGGACCCACATGTGCCCTTCCGGCACAAGCTACGTCGCAGGTGAGAGAGGGTACTGTGCGCGCCACGCAAACGGAGGGGACACCTCCCCTTAGCTCGCGATCACTCAGAACATGCCAGCGGAGAGGTTGGTGGACATGAACCGGTCACGTCGCTACTGGATTGGCGTCGCGGGAGTCACTGCGGCGGTCGCTCTCAGCCTGGGGGGTGCCCTGGCGTCAACCGTGACGAGCCAGGGCACCCAGGACGACTCCAACTGGGGTTCGGCCAGCACTGCCCCTGCGGCCAAGGAGGACTCAGGCCCGGACACAACCACGTCCGACACGAACTGGGGATAGGTCCCCAGGCGAGGATCGCCGGCGGCGACCGTCTGCCGGTTCAACTTCGCGAGGAGCGGCAGACCCCCCTCTCACTAGGAAACGGGCTCGGGGGCTCAGCAAGTACTTAGGGGCGAGAAGGCGGTAATTCCGGTGCCATACGCGCGGGAGCGTAGTTTCGCGCTTAGTCGCACCAGGCCGTACGCAACAGCATAGGCGTTCGAAACACTGATTTGTTCCACTTTGACACCGAGGGCGCGGGACCATACTTCATCGTAGCCGGCAGCATTGCGCTACAAATCGAAGACCGTGATGCCCTCGCAGGGTTCTGCAACGCACTTGGGGACCACCGGAGGAGCCGCTTTCCCGCCCCTGATTATCCAAAACTCGACATCCGACCCCATAGGCAGCAGAGTTCGCCATGCACCTGGTTCACCTTAACCTTGCTACAGCCTTATTCTGCGGGTAGTCACCGTCACCGACGGCCAGCAGTAAACAAGGGTCCCGCAACCTTGGCATGAAAAATGCTCGTAAGCATGCGCGGCGACCAAGAACCATGATCCTTGTCTTCGAGGGTTGGGCGAAGGGGAGGCACCGCAGCACCAGGAAAATCCCTTGCGCACTGCCCATAAAATGCACAACCCGCATCTCGCACCAATGCTCGGAAATCTCACGAATACCGATATCGGAGCCGCGAGGATTGAGGGTATGCACACGTTCACGAGGGACTGCGTGAGTGCCGCCCTTGTGGTGGTGCTGCATGACCTGCCCCGCCGTGCTCGCCTCAGTGCGAGCAGCGAGGACAGCCCCTGAGGCCCGCTTGCATCGCGCCCGGCGGCACGACTTCTACAGGGTTTAAGAACCAAGTCTGGATCTTGGCGCGAGGTCGTGCGTATGTTCGTCGTCCCCAGGCAGCCCAGTCCGGCCTCAACGAGTGAGGTGCGGCAAGACGCCCACTTAGATCCGAAGCACAGCGACGGCGCCCGAGAGGTGCAACTCCCGGACGCCGACCGCCTCTACGGCAGAACCCGCCCCGGCAAGGGCGGATATCGCCTCCATCACCACGCTGATCCCTTCCACCGGGCGCTTCAACGTGGCGACTCCAAAGGAGATTCTTGCATGCACCCTGCCCTGCGCAAAAGGCCCAACGGCCCAGCCTGCGCGGCAGCCGCCCACTCCCCCCAGCCCCGGTGTAACTGGGTCCCGACCTGTCCGGCGCACTCCCACCTGACGGTCGGGAGCAGCCGATGAGCGTCGATGCACGCGAGTGGGTGTGGGAGCACAGCTCCAGCCGAGGGGCCGCGCGCCTGGTCCTGCTGTCCATCGCAGACCGAGTGGCCGATGAACAGTGCATCTCCTGGGCATCGCTGTCCAGCCTGGCCAAGCGCACGCGGGCCTCGGTCTCCACGGTGCGTGAAGCCGTCGAGCGCCTGCTCCTCGCCGGCGAGCTGGAACAGCTCGACGACCTGGTGGGCCCGCAGCGCAGCACGGTGTATCGCCTGCCTCTCGCCGCCGAAGTGGTCACCCAGGCCCAGCGCGAGGAGCAGGAGGACAGCGACACGGCGGCGCCAGACGAGCCCGCTGGCCCCGCGAAGCTCCGGCTCTCGGCTCTGCGGCGGTACGGAATACGCCCGCGTGAGGTGTCGGAAACCCCCGGGAGGGTCCGGAATCCGGCAGTACCGGAAACCGGCAGGTCGAGGCGGAAACCGGCACAGCGACGTACCGGCTACCGGCACAGCGATGTACCGGCTACCGGCACACAGAACCGTAGTGAACCTGATTTGAACCGGAGGTACAGCAGTGGTGGTGCTGCCGTCCTCTCGGCTGCCGAGTGGCAGGCCGACCCGGCAACCCACACCTGGGCCCACCAGCAAGGACACCTCGACCGCCTCGGCGAGCAGGGCTTGCAGGCCGCCGACGCGAAGTGGCGTGCCCACCGGGCGGGTCATGCTCCGAGGCCGGCGGAAGCCTGGGCTGCCGACTGGCGCTCCTGGGTCGCCCGGGAGCACGCCCCCAGCCGCCCGAACCTCTACGCCGTGCCCGGAAAGAACACCGCCTCGTCGAGCGGAATGACTCGGGCGGAGGCCCACACCGCAGCCCTTCTCGCCGCCCTCGACGAGCCGACCGGATCGGAGGGCTGACAGTGGACCGCCGTGAAATCGCCGCCCTGTTGGCCTACATCGGCCGGCTCGACCCCCGCACCATCCGCACCGACCAGGGCGAGGCCCGCGACCAGCTCGCCCAGTGGCACGAGCTGCTCAGCGACGTGCCGATGGCCACCCCGCACGGCTGGGACGCCCGCCTCGCCGCCCGCCAGCACATCCGCACCTCACCATTCGCGATCCTGCCTGCGGACGTGATCCGCCCCTGGGAGAGCTACCGGCGCGACCGCCTGGCCCGCCACTCCGACCCCACACCGTCCGCGGACCCGGACGACCAGGCCGCCTGGACCGCCGAGCTGGTCGGCACCCGCCGCGCCGTCGCCACGGGCATAACGCAGCCCGCGCAAGCCCGGGCCATCACAAGCGGCCAGGACGGGATCGACCCGCGGCTGCAGACTCGGCTGAAACAGATCGGCTCCTGCATACCGCCCGCCGCCCGAGCCGCCCTCGCCCCGTTCCGGCCCGCCCGGGCAGCACGCGAGGCCGCCGTCGCGCAAGGACTGCCCGACGCCCTGAGCGTGCGATGCGAGTGGTGCCTGGCGCCCGTCGGCGAGCCATGCCGCCGCCGCCGGATCGGCCCCAACGACGGGGTACGCGCCGTCACCCCGCGCGCCACCCCGCACCCCGGCCGCCTCGACCTCGCCACCGCCCAACAGGCCCAGCAGCCCGCCTTGACCTGACCGGCGCCTCCAGCGCGTGCATCCCCTCCGGGGCACCGCCACCAGACAGCACCGTCCCGCACCGGCTGCGGCGCACGCCCTGCGCCGCAGCCGGCACCCGACGCCGCACCCGCCGAGCACCACCCTGGTCGGCCGACGCGGCAGCACATCGGAGACTCGCCTTGCGCCACATCACCACCCACGACGCGCCAGCCACCGGCCTGCGCAGCATCGGAGACACCAGTTGGCACGTCCGCGGAGCGTGCCACGGCATGGACATCGAAGACGCCGACGCCGTCTTCTTCCCCGGCCCACGGGATCACGAGGAGATCGCGGAGGCGAAGGAGCTGTGCGGCTGGTGCCCCGTACGCCGTGACTGCCTGGACTTCGCTCTGGAGAACGTTCTCAAGGAGGGCGTCTGGGGCGGACTCACCGAAGCCGAACGGCGCCCGCTGCACGACAACCTGCACCAGCGCCTGGACTACCGGCGCGTAATCGCCTGCTTCCAGGGACGCGACATGCACCTGACCGAGGTTGAGCGGCAGGTGGTCATCGACCACTCCTACGTCCGGGGCTGGCAGCCCGACCGGCTTGCCGCCGCCCTGAAGATCAGCCACAAGCACGCCCGCGACCTGCTCCGGCAAGCGGCCAACAAGGTCTTCGACCGCGACCGCAATTACGGCGTGCCCCGCTCCAAGAAGAAGCGGAAGAAGACCCCCAAGGCCAAGGGCACCCCCGCGCCCGCAGTTCCCGGTACTCAGCAGCCGACAGGCCACCCAGCAGCGTCGGCCCCGGCGCACGCCTCTCTCGGAAAGGCAGCATGACCCAACCCGTTCTCGCCTTCGCTGCTACCTCGGACATCCCTCTCCTCGTCGCCGCCGTCGTGCCCGCAGCCCTCGCGCTCGTGCTGACCGCCTGGACTGTCCGGCGCCGGGGAAATCGCACGCAGAAACGTCTCGGCGACCCCGCGGTCAAGGTCGCCGCCGTCGCTGCCCTGGGCTGCACCGTCTACAGCGCGGATACGAGCTGGCGCTTCGCCGCCGACTACCTCGACATGACCGGCACCGCTGAGCGAGCCGGGATGTTCGCCGCCGCCGAACTCGCCCTTTTCGCTACCGCGCTGATGGCACGGCAGAACCTCGCCGTCCAGGGCGCCCCCGGACTGCCGGGCACGCTGGTCTGGGTGATCACCACGGTGCAAGTGATCCCCGCCTACGCCGAGAGCGGCCCCATCGGCGGCACGGTCCGTGCCTTCGTCGGGCCGGTCATGGCGGCGATGCTGTGGCACCTGGCCATGGGCATCGAGCTGCGCCTGCGCACCCCGGGTGCAGCCTCAAACGGACTGATCGCCGTCCTGGGCCGGGAGGCACGCGAGCGGCTGCTGTCCCGCCTGGGCATCGCGGCGCGAGACCGCGACGCCGCACAGATCACCCGGGACCGGGCCACCGCCCGTGCAGTGACCCTCGCCGCTCGCCTCGCCGAGCGCACACCCGAGCAGCAGCGCAACCGCCGCGGTCGGCGGCTGACGCGACGCCTGTCGAAGGCGGTCGGCAGGGCCTCGGTCGGAGCCGATCCCCTCCAGCGGGCACATCTGCTCGACCAGCTCGCCGCCCGGCGACACGCTCTCGCGCTCGCAACGGTCCCGCTCCCTTCGCCCTGGTCCCCGGCGCACAGCAGCGCATCAGCGGCCACGGTCCCCGCACAGCCGACATCGAATGTGCCGGTCCCCGTCCCCGGTCCCAACGGCTCCGACGAGCCGGTCCGGGACCGCGGACCGAGGTCTTCTCGGGGACCGGTCCCGGTTCCCAAGAAGGCGAACCCGAAAGGTGAGGTCCGCGCGGGGACCGAGGGCGACGAAGCAGGCGCGACCGCAGCAACCCAGCGCTCTGACAACGGCGCGGTCCCGGGGACCGAACCCGCCAGCCGAAAACCCGCAGCGCGGGACGCAGCGGTCACGAAGACCGATCACAACACGCGAGAAGTAGCAGCTCCGGGCCCAAATTGTCATCGGGGACCAGGCGTCGTGAAGTCGGGGACCGAGACCACCGAGGACGGAGGACCGACCGCCCCCGAGCCCGGGACCGAGACCACCGAGGACCGAGGACCGACCGCCCCCGAGCCCGGGACCGAGACCACCCAGGACCGAGGACCGACCGCCCCCGAGCCCGGGACCGAGACCACCCAGGACCGAGGACATAAAGTCCCACTCCGCCGGAAGCCGACCAGGACGTCCCGGACGAAGAACAGGGGCAAGCGTGCCCGGTCCCGCTCTCCGCAGACGGAGCGCCAGGCACGCGAGCTGGGCGAGTCCGAGCGCCGGCTTGTCCACGAGGTGCGCCCCCATGTTCCCCCCCCTGCTCGAACGGGATGGCAACGGCGCGATCACCCGGGTGCAGTTGCGCGAAATTATCCGCCGCCAGGGCCTGACGGGTGTCGGGAACGACCGACTCGGCGTCGTCCTCCAGGAGCTGCGGAACGAGGGCATCATGACGACGAGGAGCAGCGCCCGATGAAGACCTGCCACCGGTTCAAAACCGTGCGCGCGGAGTACGAGCGAGAGATCGAATTCATGCTCGCTCACTCCGAGCGGCACGCGGGCAGGCCGGCGGCGAAGTCCAGCGCGAAGCAAGCTGCCTCGGCGAGACAGCGGATGGCCCGCGCGCTCAACAGCCACGTCGGGCGCTGCCCCGAGTGCGGCTGAACCGGCAAAGCCCCAGCTCAAAGCCCGTACTCGTAAAGGTGGCCCGGCTCCACGCCGGGCCACCGTCCCGCTTGGGAGGTACGCCGTGAATCCGCGTTCCCTTCGCTCTTCCGAGCCCGCCACCGCCGAGGCCGGTGCCTGGGCGGACGTCCTGGTCCGCCTGCAACTCCTGCACGCCGTCGTCCCCACGCCGACCCGGCAGTGGCTCGTCCAGGACCGCCCCGACGGACCGGTCCGCGTCCTTGCCAGCCCAGCCGCTGTCCTCCCGCTGGTCGCAACCATCCAGCAGCGCACCCGCTCTACGAGGCCCGAATGCCGATGACGAACGCACCCAAGAACGGCACCACCCCGGAACCTGATCCCGACCGCGACTCGGTCTCGGGGCGAGCAAGTTGGGGCGGAAGCATAGCTTCCGCCGAACCCGCCCCCGAGGGAGCGGGAGAGGACCTGCACCGGGGGGCGCAGGTCCTTCGGGCTTCGACCGGGGGCGGATCGAAGCCGGGGCAGGAGGAGAAACTGACCGAGCCGCCCGCCCGCCGACAGCGCGCTCGTCAGCGCCCGCGCCAGCCGCCCGCAAAGAAGCGCTTGCGCCAGCCCGCCACACGATTCAACGAAGACGAGTATGCCCTGATCAAGTCCGCCGCCGCCCAGTGCAATCTGTCCGTCGCCGGGTTCCTCGCCCGCTCCGCGCTCGCCGCCGCCCGCGACCTCGACCGCACCAGCGCCGAGATCGCCGACGAACGCGAGGTGATCACCGCCCTGTTCGACAGTCGGCGTCGGCTCGGCTGGGCCGGCAGCAACCTCAATCAGGCAGTCAAGGCGCTCAACGCCGGCGCGGACGTTCCTCACCTCGAAGCGGCCATCGCCGCCGTACGGCGGGCCGCCGACACCGCCCACCAGGCCGCCACGCGGCTGATCGAGCACTACGGCTCATGATCCCCAGCATCAACCCGTCGGGAGCGGACACCCGAGGTCTCCTCTACTACCTCTACGACACCGGCAAGCACGAGGACCACACCGACCCCCACCTCGTCGCCTCCTTCGACGGCATGTCCCCCGACCCGGGCCGCGACCCGAACGCCACGCTCACCGACCTTCAGCGGCTCCTGGACCAACCGATGATGGCCCTCGCCAAGCACGCCCGCCCGGCCAAGCACGTCTGGCACACCTCCGTGCGCGCAGACCCGGGCGACCGGATCCTGACCGACGAGGAGTGGGCCGGCATCGCCCGCCGCATCGTCGCCGCCACCGGCATCGACCCCGGCGAGGGACAGCCCGGCTGCCGCTGGGTTGCCGTGCGCCACGCCGACGACCACATCCACATCGTCGCCACCCTCGTCACCGAGGACGGCCACCGCCCCGACGACTTCCGCTCCGGCGCCCGCGCTCAGGCCGAAGCCCGCCTCATCGAGAAGGAACTCGGCCTCCACCAGGTCGCTCCCGGCGACGGCACCGCGGCGAAGCGACCCACCAGCGCCGAACGCCACAAAGCCGAGCGGCAGGGCCGCGAGCGCACCGCCCGCGAGGAACTGCGCGAAGCCGTACGACGGGCAGTGAGCGGGGCGCGGAGCGATGAGGAGTTCTTCGACCGGCTCGCCGCCGCCGGCCTCCTGATCCGCAAGCGCGCCGCTCCCTCTGGCGACCTGCTCGGGTACAAGGTCGCCCTGCCCGATGACCTGAACAAGGACGGCGAGCCGGTGTTCTACCCCGGCGCGCGCCTGGCCCCCGACCTGTCGCTGCCCCGCATCCGCGAGCGCTGGGCCGGTGACGCGCAGGACGTTCCGGCTGCCCGGCGGGAGGGCGCGATCCGTACGGGGCCGGGCAGTCCGGCCGCCGCACGCCGCGGGACAGCCTCGGCCGTGTGGCAGGCCGTGCTCGTCGTCGAGCACGGCGAGGACGCGGTCGCCGCCGCCCACATCGCAGCGGCTGGCGAGGTCCTGGATGCCCTCGCGAAGACCTCCGCCGCCCACACTCGCCGCGAACTGCGCGACGTGGCAACGGCTTTCGAACGGGCCTCGCGCTCTCACGTCCGCGCCGTCCGCGGGCACGATCGAGCCCTGCGGCAGGCCGCCCGCGACCTCGTCCAAGGCGGCCCGGCCCTCGGCCGCGGCGAGGACGGAGCCACCACGGCCATGGCCATCGACATGCTGTTCTTCCTCATCACCGCCGCCGCGCACTGGCACGCCAGGAAGGGACACGCCCAGCAGGCCGAGGCCGCCACCCGAGCCGCCGCGCACCTGCGCACCGCCTACCAGGCCGCCGCCGCCCAGCCCCTAGGCGTGCTCTGCCAGCGCGGCCGACGCCTGAGCCGACCGATGCTCCAGCGGCAGACCGCGCTGCTTCGCGAGGCGCTGCCGGAACTGGCCGAGCAGATCCTCGCCGAACCTGGCTGGTACGCCCTGGCTGCAACCATCGCGGAAGCCGAGGCCGCCGGCCATGACCCGGCCGCCCTCCTGTCCGACGTTTCCGCACGGCGCGAGCTGGGCACTGCGGACTCCGTCAGCGACGTACTCGTGTGGCGGATGCGGCGGACCGCCGACCTGCCCGCCGATGCCTCCAACCTTCCCGAGACCAGCACGGCCGGGAACCCGTCCGCGTCGCGCAGGCCGGCCACCAAGCCCTCCGCGTCCGGCGGGCAGCGCAGCGGAGAGGAGACCTCACGTCAGGCCCGGTAAGCCCACCGGATGCCGGCACGCAGTCTCACCACATCACAGCCGTGGCGACGCCGCCGTGCCGTACTGAGACACGCACATGGCCCACTCGTCGTCGGGGCCTTTGAGGAGCCGGAGGGACTGTGGACTTTGTGAATTGAAACCACGGGGGGCGTGGAGCACGATCATTAAGCGCGTAGTACGAGGTGTCGAGGTGGAGGAGGACGCCAGGGTGTTTCACCGGATACGTCGCAGGGCCAAGGGGCCGAGCGAAGCTCAGAGACAGTTGGCCGAGGCGCACGCGCGGCTGCAGGGCCAGGTCCCGCCAGGCTTCGGAGTGCCGGCGCCTGAGCCGGAGTCCGTCGAGCCGGCTGTCGTCGTGGATGACTTCCTCCCGCCGGAACTGCGGGTGCCGAGCCACGACCAGGTCGAGGGCACGATGATGCCGTGGAAGCAGCCCCTGGTTCTCGACGGTGAGATGGCCGCCTGCACCGAGTGCGGGGCGTACCGGGACTGGCTCATCCTCTCCACTCGTGGTGATATCTGGCTGCGCTGCCGGGCCGGACACCAGCAGCAGGAGGCCCGCATCGACACCGTCTGGTTCAACCGGCACTCCGGGCCGGCCGACTCGACGCACGCGACGTTCGAGGACTGCCTGCGCCACCTCGGGCACTGACCACCACTCCTACGACCCCACCGGGCCCTCGGGCCCGCACTGACCACCCATCGCCTAGCACCAAGGGGTCAGTTCCGTCATGCGCGTTCGCATCGCCACCACCGCACTCGGCATCACCACCGTCCTCCTCGCCGTGCCCGCCTGCTCCACCGACACCACCGGGTCCAAGCACCAGACCCCCTCCTTCCGTGCGGGAAAGCCGGCTGAGGCCGTCCAGGAGCCGTCCGCGCTCTCCTCGGCCGCGCTCGAGTCCCGCCTGCTCGACCCGAAGGACCTCGGCAGCGGCTACCTTCCCACGCCGGAGCGTCCGGCCCAGCACGACGACGTCACCGTCATCGGCTGCCCGGCCCTGAGCGAACTGGGCGGCGCCGCAGCGACTGGCGGCACGCTCGCCTTCCCGCACAAGGCGAAGGCGGACTTCACCTACGGCGGCAGTTCCGTGGAGATCGCCGAGGAGCTGTACAGCGACAACGCGAAGAAGCTCTCCGACGGCATCGATCGGATCTTCGACGCCATGGCCGGCTGCCCGACGTATCAGGTCGTCGCGGGCGACACCCCGGTCGACGTGACCTCGCAGAAGCTGCCCGCACCCCACGCCGGCGGTGACGAGCGCTGGAGCCTGCTCCTGACGTTCGTCACCGGGGGACGGAGCACCGTGGTCAAGCAGACCGCGATCCGCGACGGCAACCTGCTGCTGGTCGTCTCCGGCTCCCCCGCCCTGGTCGACCGCCACCTCGCTAAGGCCCTCGCCAAGGCCACGGCAACGAGCTGACCTGCGCGCACGTCACGATGCTGCCTCCGACCACCGAAGGTCGGGGGCAGCAGTGCTTTTCAGGATGAGCGTCGAAGACGGACCGGCCACTTCACCCGAGATGCAAGAAAGTCCGGCACCCCCAACTGGGAGGGTGCCGGACTGCGATCGTCGAGAGTTGTACGCGGGAGTTAGATGGCCGGCGCGCGCAGGAGACGCTCCTGGGTGGCCTCGGGCAGCACCCGCCGCAGGACTGGTGCGGTGGAGCTGAGGGAGGCGGCGAAGGCGGCGACGAGGTCGTGTGGGACGCTGGCGGCGAACGATGCCGCCCACAGACACGGTGCGCCGAGCGCGGGCTCGGCCCACGCCTGCCATCCGGCCGGTCCCGTCTCGTCGTCCTCGGCGGACAGGACCCGCGGGTCGGCGTCCTGGATGAGGGGCGGGACCTCGCCGAGGCTGATGTGCGAGGTGAACGTCGGGTCCGTCGCCGCCGCCTGGGCTTGGTCGATGTCGCGGAACCATCCGTGGGCGGCGACAGCGTCGAGAACCAGCTCGGATCCGGCGAACGGCACGGCAGGCTGGGTGCTCGCGTCGAGCGCGACGAGGAAGTCGACCACCGCCTCGCCAGGGACGTCACGGGTGAAGTAGGCCGACCACTGGGCGAGCGGGCTGCTCGCCTCGGCTCGGGCGGAGATCTGCCAGGCGATCGGCAGCCCGCCCAGGTGGAACGGCTCGTCCGCCAGGCCCCACTGGGCCCAACGCAAGGCGTCGGGGCTGATGTGCAGGACGGTACTGCGCAGGACCTGGCGGTCCTCCGGTGCTTCGTCCAGCTCGTGCCGTCCCCGGACAATCGTCAGGCTCGTCCAGCGCAGGCCGGCGAGCGCCTCGGCGACGACGTCGTAGAGGCGTCCATCGTCACCGGCCAAGTACCGGGGGCCGACCCAGAACGCGGGTTGGCCGCCGCGCGAGGCGGACGGGTCGGGCGGAAGGTCGGGGTACAGGGGCGCCTCCAAGGGCTCGGTGGGTTAGTTGCCGCCGGCACGGCGGCGAGGGCGGCGCGGGGGCGCCTGAACGGAGCCTCGCCACGTCAGGGCGATGGCGACCTCTGGCGGCAGATGGCCAAGCTGTGCGTCCTCGTCCGGTCCCTCGGCGAGGTAGACAACGGTCCTTCCCGTTTCATCCACCGACTGCACGACCTGCGCCAAGCGGTGCACCATCGGGAAGAACGGATTCATGGCCTGCCGGACCGGAGCACTCCGGTCGCAGCCGGACAGCAGATCAATGAGATCGCCGACGGTCATCTCCGAGGACGTCACGAGCAGCCTCCAGGGGTGCAAGGAAAAGGGAGCGGTGCGATGGCTCGGTGGTCGGTAACCGCCCGGTGAGAGGGCGGACACTTCCTGTCGGTGTCCGTGGGTCAACGGCGGCGCGATGTCTCCAGCACCCGCGCTACGGCGGCGGCGACGATGTCGGCCGGCGTCTCGGTGTCGAACGACAGATGGTAGCCACAGACTTTGGCGGTGCCGGTGACGGCGATCTTCCATCCCTCGCCGTCGGTACCGGGGCGTCCGAGCGGGAACCAGCCGAGGTAGAACCGGCCATCCTTCGAGCTGACGTGCCATCCGCGCGATCATCGACGATCAAGTGAAAGTCCTCCGAGGAGAACTGGTCCAAGACCAGCGTGGGCTGGCCGGGGCCGAGCTGCCACTCGCGCAGTCGCAGGGCTTCGACGGTGGTGGAGAAACCGGGGCCCGCAAGGGCTACGGTCACAGGCGATCACCTCTCTGACCTGGGGTTTCTTTCCAGGTCGTCCACGTTGACATGCTCTCGCGGGCGTTGGCCAGTCGTTCCGGGATCTTTCCTGTCTGCCCCCGGCGAACTGCTGTCCGTCGGCAGCAAAGCCACTGGGCGGCGACGGTCTTCTGGCATCATCAGCGCGATGCGGCCCGATGCTGGCAGGTGGATAACATGGCCTGGGTTCCAGCAGACGAGTAATTCTGCGGGCTGCGAGCATCCGCTTGCGCACTGGGCGGATGCCCGTTGTGGCGCTGGCGAGGCTGATCATGAAGCGCCAGCCCGCCAGGAACCACCGAGTTCGGCAAGATGCCCGCGCAGTGCGCCACGCTGCTCCTCAAGATCCTGCGAGGCGGGAGACAGAAGATAGACGTTGTCTCGGTATGGACGGAAGCCCAGGCTCTCCCACCCCTGGGCGATCCTGGCGTTCACGCGGTCCCACTCGGCTCTGTCCGTCAGATGACGGCTGCTGAGATCGGTGATGCCGGGCGAACAAGCGACGGCCCGGCAGCCGGCCATGAGCCGGGTGATCACCTCGCAGGCGAGCAGGGCCGCCAGGCCGTGCCCGCGCCATGGCGGATCCAGTGTCACGCGATCCATGACCAGCAGCGCTGAGCCGACGTACTCCAGTCGTTCGCTGACTTCGCAGGTGAAGGAACCCGTCTCGGGATCAAGGAGGACCTGCGCGATCTCGTACAGCTCCTCCGACTCCTCCTCGATGGCCCAGTAGGCGTTGCGGCTTCGGTCGAGGTGCACCCGGTAGAACGTCATGGACCCGACGGCTACGTCCTCGACCGTGCACGAGGGGCAGTCAGCAGCCGCGCACCCGCTGGAGCTGGTCGGCTCGTGGTGTCCACCGTGGGTGCGTCGGCGGTGCAGGATGGCCACGTTCCAGCATTCGAGCGTGTCAGCCTGTGGGGTGTCCCAGAGTCCGTCGTCGTAGGAGATGCGCAGGTGTAGCTCGGAGGGGTCGCCTGGCAGTGGGGAGGGCTCGATCACGGCCGCAGCGTAACGAGGCGTCCGCGCGTTCGCGGACGACGGAGCCCCCGGATTCCAGTCTGTGGAATCCGGGGGCTCCGGGTCGTATAGAGGAATGGAGTGCGGGTCAGCTCTCGGCGGAGTCGTCAGCAGGGCTGTCGGTGCGATTGCGGCGTGCCATGGCGAGGGCGACTCCGCCTCCCGCGATCAGCACGGCCGCTCCGCCGATCAGCCACTGTGTGGCTTCGTTGATCTCTAGGACAGCGTTTGTCGACCGGTTCCGGAGGCGGTTGGTGATCACCCAGCTCGCGGATGTCGATGACAAATGACGGCACTGTCGTGTCTGGGAACGCGGGACGGCCAGCCGCCCGTCAGGGCGGCTGGCCGTCGAGGGTGGGAGTAGTGACAGAGGCTGACCGGAAGGGAGACCCGGGGGCGGTTCAGGCCACGTAAGAATCCCGTTTATGGCGCCATGTCACGCAGATCTAGGCGGTTTCTGGGCAATCCGAAGCCAGCCATCTCTTTTTCCTCGTAGGACAGGAAGCCCAGACTCCGGTAAAACGCGTGGTTGCGCTTGCCCTCCGGTGACGACTCGTGGTCCGTGGACAGGAGGAAGAAGCGGCAGTGTGAGTAGCGCGGCATGAGGTCCTCGATCAAGGCCCGGCCGATGCCTTGCCGGTGATACGCAGGGTTGACCACGACGTCCTGGACGTAACAGATGTGCTCGTCGTCAGAGATGGTCCGGGCCAGCCCGAGGAGCGTTCCTGAACCGTCTCGTGCCGTGATGACGAGGTGCGAGTTCAGCAGGCCGCGGCAGAGCTTGTCGACGTCGCTCCTGTAGCCCTCCCAGCCGACCGAGTCGTAGAGGCTGAGCATCTCCTCAGGATCGAAAGCGTCCTCTTTCGCTATGAACACACCAAAACCCCTATGCAGCGGTACTGCTTCTGATTACGAACTCGACACCGCATCTGACTTCACGCTCGTCAGGCACGTCAAGATCGCAACCACCGAACTCAGCCGGCTTTGGCGGGTTCCTCGGCTCGTGCGCGGGTGCTGGCGAGGCGGTAGGAGTCTGTGCCGGCCTCGATGATGGTGCCGTTGAAGGTGAGGCGGTCAACGATGGCCGCGCAGAGGCGGGGATCGGTCAGTAGACGCCAGGGGCAAGATTCCTGGAGGTCAGCCTTCCCGAGGCGTCACTCCGCCCGCCCTCGTCCAGCTTCCGGCCGGCGGCATCGAGAAGGAACGCCGCTCCTGCAGGGCCTCGCCGTCGACCTCTTGCTCGGTGAGGGGACCTCGCCCGTGTCGGCGCCGGGACTCGCGTCGCCGTGGAGGCGAGGACCGGCTCGGTCGCCTTGGCAGTTGCGGCTGGCGCACAGGCGGACGGGCTGGTCACCGCAGCGGCGACGGCGGTGGTCCGGACGACGCGGGAGAGGATACGGGGGTGCACGAAGGAGGACTCCCTGTCGGGTGTGGTGCAGGGATCAGCGGGTTAGGCCCGGGGTTGGGCCTGGCGGAGGCGTCGCGACACCGGCCGGTGTCGTCGCCTTCTTCGGCTCCGGGGTCGCTGAGGCGACGTGGAGGAGATGGCGGCTGGAGAACGGGACGTCTCGTACCTGGCGGCGGAGGGCCTCGGTGGAGATCAGGGAGGTGGTGAAGGCCGCGACGAGTGTGGTGGGTGTGCTGCCGGAAAACTTGGCCTGCCAGCGTTGTTCTCCCATTCCGCCATGGGCGCTCCAGGCCAGGTGTGCCCGCCAGGCGTAGTGGTGCTGCACCCTGGCATGGCCGTCCGGGGCGAGGAAGCTCTGGGTGCCTTTGGTGCTCACGGTGTGGCTCCAGCCGTGGGTAAGCAGCGGCAGGTACGCCTCCTGTGCCGTGGCCTTGTCCTGGAACAGAGTGTCCGCCTCGTTGTGGAGGTCTTCGAGGTAGACGTCGCGCATTTCGGTGTGGACGTCGCGCAGCAGCTCGGCCGGGGTGGTGGCGTCGAAGGTGATCTGCCAGGTGGCGTTCGAGCTGAACGGGTCCCGGTATCCGGCGGTGATCCATTGTTTCTGGTCAGGTCTGCCGGGGTCTTGCCGGTAGCCGGTACGCAGGCGCAGGCAGGGGCTGGTGGCGATGACCAGTGCTTCCTCGTCGCTCTGGTGCAGGGACCATCCGTCATCGAAGGGAAAGGGCCAGACAGTGCGGGGATCTGCGAGGCCGGGGCCTGCCAGGTGGCGTGGCAGGATCTTTACTTCTTGGTCGGGTTCCAGGCTGTCGAACGGGTCGGGCATCAGGTTTCTTCCGTGGTCGGGGAACGGGTGATCAGCGGCTTCGGCCGGCGGTGGGGGAGGCCGGTGGGGTCGGAAGCTGGTGGGGAGTGTGACCGGATGTCCGGTCGCGTGGGGCTGCGGTCCAGGCGCCGGGGAACCAGACGGCGGTGTACTGCTCGATGGCGTCGCGCAGCCCAGTGGTGACGGCGCCGTCCCACGGCGGGCGGCCGGGCCGGTGGTACTCGTCGAATGTGCCGTACTGGGAGCTGTCCCGGAGGGCGTTTCGGGCTTCGTCGCGGCGGTGGAAGGTGCCGTGGTCCAGGAAGCTGAGTGCCACCGCGTCGATCTCGCCGCGGTCCGGGTGGACGACCGCAACGCGCAGCCCGCCGTAGGTGTTCGCGTGGATGGTGCGGGTGAAGTCGATCCGTAGCTTAAGCGGCGCGTTGGGGCTGGGAGCGGCGAAGTAGGTATTGCCGACGACGGTGTGGTCGTGGAAGGGGAGGCACAGCTCGGCGAAGAACTCGGTGGCTTGCAAGGGCAAGAGAGGGGTCTCCCGTGGGAGCCGGGCTGGTCCTATCGGCGCGGTCCGGGGAGGGCTGGCCGGCTGGTGGTGCTCCAGCGCGGGACACTGGTCGCGGGGAGCGTGGTGGTGCTCTGGCGGGGCACGCTGCGCGTACCGAGGGCGGGTGATCGTCGCGCGGCAGCGGTCCGCTGGACGTCGAGCGGGGTGGGTGCGGGTGGCTTTGAGGGCTCGATGGGAATGAGCTGAGCGAGCTGCGTGAGTTCGGGGCTCAGATCAGCCTGGTAGCGAACGATGGGAGCCGGTGCGACAAAGGAGGCGGCCATGGCGGCAATGAGCCGATTCGGGGTACGGGCGGTGAAATTTGCCTCGGCGCGAAGCGGGTGCCTGCCTCGCCCGGCCCACAACGTCACCACTTCGGCGTCGGGGCCGCTACTGACGATGTCGATGCTGGCGCCGGCGAGCTGGTCCGGGGAGACGATCTCGATCACACCACGGGTGACCGGCCTCCGCTCCCAGCCTGCATCGAGCAGAGGCTGGACCGCCTCGCCCCACCTGTACGAGGAGTCCGTCAGGAAGCTCTCGCTGTCCTCGTCCCACTCACTTGCCAGGGCGTGGATGAAGTCGCGAACGATCTCAAGTGGCATCTTGTCGCTGATGGCCGCCGTCCAACGGTGCGCTGAGACAGCGTCCTCGGCTGCGCTGATCTTCCATACGTCGAAGTGATCCCCGAACCAGCCAATCTTGATGCGGTGGTCCGGTGAAGTGATCAGAAGCTGGCACTCCCCGTCCATGCGGTGGTGCGGCCAGGCGGCGACTGGCTGGAAGCTGGAGTCGATGTTGTCGCCGCGGCCGGCGAGGTAGCGCGGGGAGACGTAGACGTCGCCCTCGATGTTGTGGCCCGGATCGGGCTCGCGGCTCATCGGTCGACCTGCGTGGTGACGGTGATCTCCTCGGCGATGGTGTCGAGGCGCTCGGTGACCTCGGCGGTGTTGCGGCCGGTGACGATGTGGAAGCCGGCTCGGGCGGTGAACAGGGTGCCGCCGTCCTGTGGAAGGACGACCCGGTCTCCGGGGCGGCGCTGGAAGTGCAGCCGGTCCAGCCACGGCGGGCGAGGCCCCGCGTGACTGAGGTGGCTGAGCGTTCCGGAGGCACGGGGGTAGATCAGGCCGATGGCGGCGGCGCGGGAGCGAGTGGGGGTCAGGTCCGGGTCCCGGCCGCAGGCCAGGTCGGCGGCGGCGCGCGGCAGGTCGACGCCGGTGGCGAGGCGGACGAGGTGGCCGATCATGTCGCCGGCGAGGCGGCCGTTGACCTCGATAAGGCGCGGCCGGCCGTGGACGAGGCGCATCTCGATGTGGCTGACGCCGGTGGTGATCCCCAGCGCCTCGACGGCGGCACGGGCGGCGGGCGCGACCAGGCCGAGGAGTGGATCGGCGGCGTCGATACGGTGCGCGAGCTGCTCGAAGTGCGGCGGCGGACTGATGGTCTTGCGGTTGACCGCGACCACCGTGGTGGTGCCGCGGTAGGTCACGCACTCCACGGAGATCTCCGGCCCGTCGAGGAACTCCTCGACGAGGACGCTGGTGCTCTCCGTGCCCTGCCCGGCGGTCTGTTCGGCTGCCTGGTAGGCGGCCGTGAGCTGGTCGCGGTCGTCCACGCGGAGCACACCGATGGCACCCGCGTGGGAGGCGGGCTTCAGCACCACCGGGTATCCGATCCGTTCGGCGGCAGCCTCGGCCTCCTGCCGGGTACGCACGCTCACCGAAGCGGCCGAGGGCACGCCGTGACGGGCGAACAGCGAACGGGCGAGGGCTTTGTCCCTGCATGCCTGCATCACTTCGGGTGCGTTAGTGGAGAGGCCGAGCAGGCGGGCGAGGCGAGCGGTCGGGACGAGGCTCCACTCGTCCCAGGTCATGACACCGGCGATGTCGTGGCGTCCGGCCAGGGCCTGGCCCCCTGCCAGCAGCGCGGCGGGATCGCTGAGATCCACGACGGCATGATCGGTGATGTGCGGCTTCTCCCACGACGGTTCAGTACCGGTGAGCAGCACGACGTCGTAGGCGTCGGCGACCTGCTCGAGGCAGTAGCCGCGGTAGTTCTCATCTCCGGGAGCGACGACAAGCACGACGGGGCGAGCGGACAAGAGGGGGTTCTCCGTATCGGGGGTGGTACGACGGGCAGAGGGGTGTCAGGCGGCACGGCGACGGCGCAGTTCGAACGCGCTGGCCCACAGGGGGTGGTCGTCGAGGAGGCGGCGGGCGTAGAGAGCGGTGAAGTTGTTGTTCAGTCCGGCTACGCCGTGGGGGAGTTGGCGGCGAAGGTCTTCAAAGAGGTCCTTGAGGCTGACCCGGGTCGCGCCGGCGGCCAGGCGGCGGGCGGCCATGCGCTCTAGAGCGCGGTATACGTGCGGGTTGTGGGTGTCGAAGGCGTGAAACTGCTCCGTGATGGTGCGGCCGGTCGCTCGGTTGGACCCGAGAGCAGCGATGGCCATAGGGGTGCTCCACAGGCTGGGGACAGTTGGGTCAGGTGCGCAGGGCGGGGTCGGTGCGCAGGCGGGCGAAGGCGCAGAACAGACCGAGCGTTTGCAGGGCGGCGCACGCGGTGATGACGTGGCCCAGCGCGTCGGGCGGGGTGAGCGCGGTGAGTACGCCGGCGGCAGGGAAGGGCAGCAGGAGGATGAGGATGGTTGCCGACAGGGTGCTGCCGAACGTTTCCGGGGGGATCAGGCGGGAGCGCAAGGTGCGCAGGACGACCGCCAGGCCGCCATCGGCTGCCATGAGGACCGCGACCAGGACCAGGTAGGACAGGTAGTCAGGGGCCAGAGCGGTGGTGAGACAGGCGAGCGAGGCAATGACGGAGCAGACGGCTCCGACGGGCCACAGGCCCAGACGGTCCAGCGCGAATCGGCAGATCGTGACGGCCACGAGGGTGGCCGCCGCTGCGGCGGACCACACCAGGCCGACGGCCGTGGTGGACTGCCCGAAGTGCTGGACGACGATCACGGGACCCGCGGCCTGGAGGAAACCGGTGGCCAGATTGGACAGCGTCAGCCCGGTCACCAGCCAGCCGAGCGCGGGCAGCGTGCGGATAGTGCGCCACCCGGTGAGGAGCCCGGCGCCCGGACGCTCCATCGACACGGGGGCCGAGGTGGCGGATGAGGGCGGTGTACGCAGGGCGAGCAGAGCGGCGATCAACGAGAGCACAGTGACCACCGCGAGCATCGGCGGCGGCCCGGCGAGCAGCAGTACGCCGGCGAGCGCCGGACCGGCCAGCCTCGCGGTCTGGTCGATGCCGAGCAGGACAGCCTGGACACGGTGAGCCCGACTTCCAGCTCGGCGGCCGGCGGCAGCGCCTGCGGTCTCTGTCGCGATGTAGCTGAACTCGGTGAGCACGCCGGTCGCCGCCGCGAGCACCATCACAGTCGCGCTGGCCACGGTGCCGGACGGGTAGAGGTGCAGTAGGACCGCGCCTGCGGCGAGGGCCAGCGCCCGCCCCAGGGAGGCGAGGTGGAAGACCATCGCGGCGCCGCGCCGGTCGACGATCGATCCGGCCCACCCGAAGGCAGCCAGGCGCGGAATCCACTCCAGGGCGAAGGCGGCCCCCGTCAGCGCGGCGGAGCCAGTGGTGGCGAGGACGAGCAGCGGGATGCCGTAGGTGGACATCGCGAACGCCAGGGCGTCCGCCGTACGCGGCAGGTAGATGCCGCTCATCAGCCCGGTGGCGTGGCGCGCCTGCCAGGGTGTGACCGCCGCGCTCACGCGGCCGACTCCGGCTCGGGCACCCTGACCACCTGGGGGTTGCCCGCCAGCCACTGGATCAGGAGCGTGCGGGGGTGGGCCAGGCCCGTCCCGGCCGCTGCGCTGGCCGGGTGGGCGGCGCTGTCGGGGGTGAGCGAGGCTGTCAGTAGGTTGAGGACGTGCCGGATGCGACTGCTGAACTCGCTGACAGGGGCCGGGACAGCGTGACGCCGGGCCCAGCGCGCTACCGAGTGGTACAGCTCGGCCAGCTCCTTTCCGGCTTCCGTGAGTTCCAGAGCGGCGCCGGGTGCGACCCGGACGAGGCCGTGGGCGCGGGCCGTGTCGGATGCGCTGCGCAGGTGGTGCGTGGAGAGGTCGGGCAGGGTGCCGGCGAGCCGTCGCGGCGGTATGGCGCCGTTGTCGTCGATCTCGGTGACCAGGCGGATCAAGGCGCGCGAGGCCAGCAGTTCGACAGCGTGGCGCGCTTCGGCGGGGGTGAAGGAGGTGCTCATCGGCGCGGGCCTCCCGCCGGGCTGGTTGCCTTCGGGCGGCTGGTCGCGGCGTGCGAGAAGAGGTCGCGGTGGTGCCACGCCGGGGAGGACCCGGTCGTCCGGGCGGGTGGGAGCGCCGCGGGCGCTGGCCGTGGCTGGCTGCTGACCCACGGCCTCGGTGCGCTCTTGGCCTGCGGCTGCCCCCAGACGGGGTGGTGCGCGGCCTGGGCGAGGGGCTGTCCGGCGGACCAGGCGGACAGCGTGCCGAGCACGGGGCCCAAGCCGTCGCCGGCGGCGGACAGCCGGTAGGGCCGGCCGTTGCCCTCGGTGTCGACCAGACCGTCGGCGACGAGCTGGCCCAACGGCGGATAGATGTTGGTCCAGTCGCTGCTGGGCATCACGATCCGGCTCAGAACCCGGCCGCTGACCTCCTTACGCGACTTGAGCACCCACAGGATGGCGGCGGCGTGGCGCCGGGTCAGCAGGGTGAGGCTGTCCTCGATCTGCTCAATCGCGGCCAGCGGGCGCTCCGCCTTCTCCAGGTGCTCCTCGGCCCAGGTGACGATCATCGGCAGGATCGGGAGCAGGGCAGTGGCACGCTCGGTCTGGCCGTAGGTCACGTGTCGTGCGGTATGTTCGGTGCGCTCGACCAGTCCGGCGTCGCACAGCGCCTTGAGCTTGGGGTGAAGCTGGCCGTTCTGCAGCCAGGAGACCTTGGCCGCCAACTCGATGTAGCGCAGCGGCGGGCCGGAGAGGGCCAGCAGGATCCTCACGTTCCAGCGCGGGGTGATCATGGCGAGGGCCTCGGTGACCCGGGCGATGTCGGCTTCGGTATCCGGGGGCAGAGCGGTGATGGCCAAGGGAGGAACTCCTGGGTGAGAGGTAAGAGGGATCGCCTGGGGGTCAGCGGCTGTGCGCCGCGTTCTGCGCCGCAAGGGACACGGCCGGCCCAGGCGGCGATGGAGCGGGAGAGGCACACATCGGGGCCGGGACGCGGGCCAGGCTCTGCAGGACGGCGGCGACCGATGTGGCCTGGGCCTCGCGGACGGCGACGGCTTCGGCGAGCCGGCGGGTGCCGTGGAGGATGTGGGAGACCTCGTGCGGGCCGATCCGCCGCTCAGGGTGGAGGAGCCGGGTGAGGTGGTCTCGGTGGAAGTCGATGCTGCGCTCGGCCGAGGCGAGGGCGTCGTGCATGCCGAGCAGGGCGGAGAGCATGCCGGGTGGCTCGTCTTGGGCGTGGGCTTCGAGGCCGGCGAGCGGTGCGCCGTACAGGTCCTCGATCCGTCCGGCTATGTCGGTGGACGTGGGGTGGGGCATTCGGGGGCTTTCTCGGTCGGCGGGCGCGGGCCGCCCCGGCACGCTGGGGTGCCGGGACGGCAGACGGGGGCAGGGTGGCGGTGGCCCTGCGCCGAGCCGTTCGTACGGGCCGGGCCTGCCGGGCGGGCGGGCGGGCGGGCGGGGGGCATGGTGCGCACCAGCTCGCCGAGGGCGGCGCGGTAGGCGTCGCGGGCCTCCACTGCCGCGCCCCACTGCGCGTCGAAGCTGAGCTTGTCCGCCGACAGTTCGCCCATGTCGCGGTCAGGATCCATGTCGGCGTGGACGCGGTCGCGGACGCGGGCGACCTGCTCCTCGGTGAGCGCCAGGAACGAGCGCAGTTCCAGGGCCCGGGCGAGCGCGGGCGCGGCATCGTGGCCGACAGCCGCCACGTACAGCACGGCCACCGGGTTCCCGAAGACCTTCCGCAGGTCGGCGTCCATGGTGCTGGGCTTGTCCCGGCTCATCGGGCGGCCCTTGCCGACGGCCACGCCCACGCCGGCGCGGGCGTGCCTGGGGGCCGGTGGGGGGCACTGGTCTGCACCGCCGGGCTGTTTCGGGGCTGGAGACAGGCCAGGCGCTCTGCGGTGAGATCCTGCTTTCCCGAAGCGTCCGGGTCGAGGAGCAACCGCACGACCATGGCCCGACCGTCGCGGACGGTGACGGCGGCGTTCACCCGGTGGGCGAGTCCCATCGCTGGGTCATCGACCTCGCTGGGCTGGGTCTGCAGGACTGCGAGGAGGTCGTCCTCCGCACGCTCCAGCACGGACTGGGCCTCGACGAGAAGGCCGTGCCACTTGACAACGTCGGTGGCGTCGGAATTCGTGGTCGGAGCGGCGGCGACCGCGGCCTTCAACTGATCCATGCCCATGTCGAAGCGGGCCTCGATCCGTTCGGTGAGCACGCCCACGACATCCGCAGACTCATCGGATGTGCCGTCGGTCAAGAGGGATCTCCTGTTCTTGAAAGGCCGATGCCTGGGGAATGCGAGGGGCTGCTGTACTCGGCGCCCCCGGCCGCTTAGCTGGACCTGCTGAATCCGGTCAGTCCAGGCACATGCGGACGTCGCGGTAGACGTACGTGCCGGAGACCCAGCCCTTGACGCCGGTGGTCCTGTCCGTGATGTAGAGCCAGTTGCCGCTCTTCTTGTGCACGCTGAACTTGTGGCTCTTGTAGAGCACGCCCAGCGCGGTGGACTTCGAGCTGGCCTTGGACCGGATGGTCACGGCCTTGGCGTGCACCGCGTACGGGAGCGGGGGCAGGTTGTGGCAGCTAGCCGCGGGCACAGCGGTTGCCGCGGTAGGTAGGGTCGCCGCGTTGGCACTGGTGGCGGACAGCACTGGCAGCGCGAGTGCGCCGAGCATCGCGGCGCATATGGCCGTTCGAGGTGAGCGCATGCGGAAAAAACCTCCATGCAGGTAGAGGGGTTGAGCGGAAGGAGCGGCGGGGGTTGTCCCGGCGGCTGTATAAGAGTCCGGAGAATCGCCTGTTTGGCTAACCGGCGATCGTCGGCTATGTTGCGTCGCCCGTATCGGACCCAGGCAGGTTCGTCTGGATCTGTCGGGCGGTAATCCGAGTGTGCAGTTGGCCGACGGGCAGTGGGCGCGAATTGAGCCGGTGCTCCCGGACCGCACACGGAAGCGGGGTGACCGCCGGCGGGCTTATCGCGAGCTGATCGACGCAATCACCTACACGTTCCAGACCGGTACCCAGTGGGTGCACCTGCCGGGGAAGGGCGGCAACTGGCGGGGCGTAGCCACAACCGGCTGCGGATGGGGGCCGTCGATGGCGCGTAGGAGCGGGTGCTCGCGCTCTGGCCGAAGACGAACTGGTGGAGGGCACGGAGCAATGCGTGGATCTCCTGGTAAGCCTCGGATCAGCGGCGAGGGCCGGACCGAACCGGGGGACGCGCCGGGAGCTTTGCCGAGGAGACGACGGCCGCGCCGGGACGCGGAGCGGCAAGCAAGACTTGACGGACGAAGGCGTCGCTGTCGGCGAGCCAGGTCTCGACCGCCGGCCACATGCGCGTGTTGCACTCATGCCGGGGGAGCGTCAACCAAGCGCCGGCGTCCAGTTCCGTCCTGAGCGTTTCGGCGGCAGAGGCGGCGACACTCAGGTCCGAGAGCACTTCGGCGTCCTCAGGCCACGGGCTGTCACCAGGACGGCACCGGGCGAGAAGGACGGGGGCGTGCTCCAGGACGACGCGGAAGCTGCGCCAGGTGTGGTCCAGGAACTCTTCGGTTGCCACGCCCAGGGCGTCAACCTCCAGCGGGGTGGCGGCGTCGACATGCCGGTCAGTGCCGATCATGGCAGTCCATGCGCCGTGGCGGGTTCGGATCTCGTTGAGGGCTGTGGAGACCAGCGCGCTGCGGTGAGAGTGCGCGGCACGGTGGTAGACCGGCAGGAACTGGTTGGTGATCGCCTTGGCCGCGCGGCTGGAGTGGGGCGGCAGGACGATGCTTCGCGGGGCGAGCGGGTCGCGACAACCCTCCTTGACCCACTCTGGTGCCACCGCCCCGAGGAGGTAACCGCGTTGGCCGGGGCGTTCGACGAGGACCAGGGTGATGTCGGACGTCGGGTCGGTCAAAGAGGCAATGAACGGGATGCGCTCGGTCTGCGCGGCCTGCCCGAGTTCCCCGCCGTCCCACAGGTAGGACACGAGGTATTCCTGCGAGAGAGGGCTTGGGTAGATTTCGACTGTCGCCTCCCACTGGCCGGGGAGCAAGCGGGCGATGTCCTGGGCGGTGTCTCCGATGAACGGCTGGCTGGCAGTGGTCACGCTGGTCTGATGCCGGGTGGCACAGCGGACCAAGTTGGCGATAGCGGCGCGGGTATCCTCGGTATCGGCGGTGAACGGCAGATGGTAGACGCCCGGCTCCTGAGGGTGGAAGTGGCTCTCCTCCAGTGCGGTTTCTGCCCACCGGTACTTCTCGCCGGTGGCGATGGCGACGATGCCGGTCGTGTGGCTGTAGGCGAGGGTGATCTGTGCTTCAGTCATGATCGGACCCCGTGGTTGCGTGGAGCAGGGCGTACAGGTCTGGGGCCGAACGGAATGCCAGGGGACAGCCGAGTTTATGCTGCCGTCGGGAGTGCGGGCGCAGAGGTTAACCCTTTCTGTTGCAATACACCGGCTGGCGGCCTCAGCGTGGGAGGTGCGTGAGGCGAGCGGGACAGCCGGGCACGTCTTCGGGAAGGCGGGTCGGTGGTGTCAGCGGCGCACAGTGGAGCAGCGGCCGTCGTATGGATTGCGGCCCGGGCAGGTGCTCCTGTCGGCCGTGGCCTGGGGCCCAGTCGAAGGGTCCGCCAAGGCTGGACTGGCTTCCGCATGGCCGCTTGGGCACGCGCCCCTGCCACGCAGACAGGACTCGCCGTACGGGCGAGTCGGCGTGGCCTGACCGCTCCAGAGTTGCGGGGGGCGCTAGGGTCCCGGGGCGTGACGGAGACGAGAGAGATTCGGCGCTGTTTCTGCGGATGCGGCGAGGCCGTAGAAGAGATGGACAAGTGGTTCGCGGCGGGCCACGATGTCATTGCCAGTGCCGCCTTGCGCACTGTGGAAGACCTGCGCCTGCCGCTCCGGTTGGTGTCGCTCGGATTCGGCCCGGAGCGCTCGGTGGTACAGATGGCCACCGCGCTGTTGGGCTGGGTGCCCTGCCCCGGGTGCACAGACATCGGTACGACGGCCACACACATCTGCGCCGCCGGCGCCGCGGCTGATGATCGGGCCCTGGCTACACCCGAACCCGGTTTGCAGGCGGCGCGGGAACCCGCGTCGCCTGCCCCCGCCGCGGCGATGCTGGCCAAGTCCGGTCCTGCCCGGGGCCGACTGCTGCCGGGGGCGGACGACCCGACGTGGGAGGCGGTGCCGCTGCATCTGCGCCAGCGGCTGCGGGTGCCCGCGCACGGTCTGGTGTCGCCCGCCCGTGGGATGCTGACGGCGCGGGAGAACCGGCCTTTGCTGTCGGCGGTAAGGGCGGCCAGCCGGATGCGGATGACCGGCGCGCACTGGATCGTGTTGCTCACCGCTGACAGGGAGTCTCTCGGCAGCCGCAGTCAGCGCGCTCAGTTGCTGTACGCGGTGCTGGAGCAGGTAGCGGCTCAGCAGGCGGTGCGGGCCGGGGAAACAACCTCGTGAGACAGCACACCTAGCGCTCAGCGCGAACGGCCGGGCGGTCGCGAAGCGGGGGCCTTGACGACACCGGCGCAGCGGCTGGCGGTGGCTTCCGGGCGGACCGGCGGGAGCGGCCCGGCCTCGCCGGTGAGGCGGTCGTCGCACCACCGCAGGGCCTCACCGACCGTGTCGAAGCCGCCCTCGCGCAGAGTGTGCGTCCACCTCTCGGTATCGACCTCCTCGACCACCACGCGGAACCGGCTGAGGGCTTGCTCGTCCCGGGCACGCAGAACCACGATGATGACCATGTCGTCTAGGTCGTCGCTGGTGTAGGAGTAGCCCATGGCATAGCGGTCGCCGTCGCCGACGAGGCGGCGCTCCAGTGCTCGCGTGGCCTCGTCCGCTGGTGGTGGGCCCAGTTCGGGGTCGAGACTGAGGGCGTCGTGCGGGCAGCCGCGGTGGATGAGCCAGGACTGCGCCATCGCGGGCAGCGGCAGCGGTGCCTGTTCGAAGCTGAACGTCTTCTTCTCGTAGTCCCGTTGCAGATGTACGGCCAGCACCTTGGCCATGCCAGGGTGTCCCCAGGTGGCGCTGCGGTCGAACAGCACGTAGTAGCTGTTCGGGTTGTCGTGGTGTTCGGCGAGGGGGACGAGCATGTCCTCGCGGACAGCGACCTTGCGGTAGAAGTCGAGGTACCTCTCCTCGTCGGCGTCGAGGTCGTCCAACTTGAAGTCGACGTGGGAGGTGGACTTCCGGACCAGCACTGGTTCGGTGGGGGGCAACAAGAGCCTTTCGGTGGAGTTCAGCGCCGCTTCGCCGGAGTGGACGGCGAAGCGTCGGGGTGAGCCGGGCTCTTCGGCGGATGCGTCGTAGGAGTCCGGCGGGTGGGATGGTTCGCGGGGTGCTGCGCGCTTCGGGGTGGATCCGGCAGTCCGGTAGGCCACGGACCGGGTCGGGGCACCGGAGTGCGGGTGGTCAGCTGCGGGGAGCACGAGCGGGCAGCGTGCGTGCGGGCACTCAATGGCCGGCGGGTCATTCCCAGGCGGCGGCCGACCTCGTCGTAGACGTCGTTGCCCGCACGCGGCCGGACCGCGACGACGTGGATCTCCTTGCGGTGGGCGGATTCCGCGGGCGCTGGGCGGATGCCGTAAACGACGCGCCAGTTCTTGCGGCGGTCCACGAACAACTTCCGGAATCCCTCCAGGTCGCCGTCGAGGCGCTGTCCGAAGCGCTGCGCGTTCACCACTTCCTGCAGGTAGGCGAGCGTGAGGTCGCGGATATCGCTGGGGGCCTGGAGGAGATCGGTCAGCGCGCGAGGGTCAAAGCTCAGTCCGAAGGCGGGTTGCCCCGCTCCCGCGGTCATGACGTCGGCTCGTCCGACTCGGTGGCTTCCTCTGTGGCCGCGGTCTCGGTGCGCACGGACGGCGGCGGGCCGGGCAGGAGACGGTGCGCGGGCCGGTCAGGGGAGGTCATACAGGCCGACAGCGGTCCGCCCGGAGCACGGATCGCGGCGACGGCATGGGTGAGGAAGTCCCGGTGCCACACGAACAGCCCGGAGAGCCCGGCTTCGGGGTCTTTGTGCTGCTGGTAGGCCAGCCACAGGGCGTGGAGCCAGGCCACGACGTCGTCGTGTTCCTGCCACTGCAGGCACCAGGGCGCCGCGGTGGTGACCTCCGCCCCGTAGACCGGGAGGAAGAAGTCGTCGACCCAGTCCGAGAGGGCGTCGAGTTCGTCCTCCCGGTCCTCCCCGTCAAGTTCCAGGATCGGGCGGGGTTCCGGCGGAGCGGCGACTGGAGGCCCGCCGAGTCCCGGCATGCCGAACGCGGCGAACGGTGACCCGCTCGGCGCCGGCGCGGATGCGAGGTGGTCGAGCTGCTGAGCCTGTTGCGCCGACTGCTCCATGAGCCGCCGCACGCTCGCCTCGATTCCCTCCAACTGCGGATCCGGAATGCGAACCGGCTCCCCATCTTCAGTGGGCTTTGTGGTTTCGAACATTGAAAGTTCGGCCTCCTACGAGACACGGGAGAAGAGAAGGGCGAAAGCGTCGTTGCACAGACCGGACAGCGAAATCGCACGTCCGCTCCGGCGGTGCTCCGCCAGCGGCTATGCAGGGAGCCGGTTGCGTTGGCTGCAGGAGAGGACCCGGATCAGACGGCGAGAACCACGTCGTCCTGCGTGAGGGTTGCGCGGATCGTCTCGGTGAGCCGGTCGGCCGCGATCGACGCGTAGTGCTCGGTCTTCTCCACGCCGATGAAGTCCCGGCCTTCCAGCAGGGCGGCGACGCCCGTGGAGCCGGAGCCGGCGCAGAAGTCGAGGACCGTGCCGCCTTCGGGGCTGATCTTGACCAGCTCGCGCATCACCTCGACCGGCTTCTGCGTGATGTGCTGGCGCTTCGCCCCCGAGGGCTGCGAAGCCGAGTACATACCCGGCAGGTAGACCGGGTTCCTGAAGCCGTCGATCGGCCCCTTGGACGCCCAGACGATGAATTCGCAGTTCTGGGTGAACCGGCCCTTCTGGGGCCTGGCCTGCGGTTTGTGCCAGGCCAGCACACCGCGCCACAGCCATCCGGCGGCCTGGATGGCGTCCGTCGTCGTGGGGAGTTGACGCCAGTCGGTGAACAGCAGCGAGGTCCCGCCGGTCCTCGTCAGCCGGTGGGCCTCGGTCATGATCTGCGTCAGCCAGAAGCCGTAGGACCGCTGGTCCATGTTCTCGCCGGTGAAGTCGGCAAGGTCGTTCTTGGCATCTGCGGAGGTGTACTTCTGCTTCGCGGAGCGGGTGGTGCGCTCCTTCGCGGTCCGGCCACCGCTGTTGTACGGCGGGTCGGTGATGACGGAGTCGACGCAGCCGTCCGGAAGGCCGGAGAGAACGGCCAGAGCGTCGCCCTGGTGCAAGGAGAAAGGCAAAGAGGAACCCCGATTCGGGTGCGGAAACGCGGAGAGAAACGCCGCCTCGCACAGGAGTCCTCGCGGGCCGGAAATGGGCATGCGGAAGCCCATGGCCACAGACAGAGGAGGGCGAGGGGAGTCCAAAAAACTGTAGAGGCGAATCCGCCGACGACCAAGAAGTGGCCAGCCGAGGTGCCGGTTTCCGGCACCTCCACGGACTTTTTGGTGGACCGCCGATCCGCGCCTACTGTTTATGAACCGCCCGGCGCACACCGCCGCTGGCCACTCCCCTGCCCCGGCACACCTAACTCACGGCACGGCCACACCGAGCGAGCGGCAACTCGCCCACACCGGCCCGCCTCCGATCGCCCACCCCGGCCGCCGCGCCCTTCCACCACGCCTTCGTGCACGCGGCGCCGGTCACCGCACCCCTCAAGGACACGTTCATGACGTCTCGCTACCCACCCATGCCCGAGACCGCTGACCGGCGAGCGGTCCGCTCGGGTTGAAGGGGCTCGCCGCCGTTATCGGCGTCGTCTTCCTCTCCCCGATCCTGATCGCCGGCACCGGCATGATGCTGGCCTCCTCCGCCGACGCCGTGCAGAGCAGCGGCTCCCTCAACAACTGCCTGACCGACATCGACAGCGACAAGGTCGCCGAGCAGGTCACCAAGCTCCTCGACGGCGCGTCCGGCAAGGACGTGCACGTCGACGGCCTGGACCTGCCCGCCGAGCAGATCCCCAACGCGGCGACGATCGTGGCCGCCGGCCTCTCGCTCGACGTCCCCAGGAAGGGACAGATCATCGCGCTCGCCACGGCGATGCAGGAGAGCCGGCTGCGCAACCTGGGCTACGGGGACCGCGACTCCCTCGGACTCTTCCAGCAGCGTCCCTCCCAGGGCTGGGGCAGCGCCCAGCAGATCCTCGATCCGGTCTACGCCTCCGAGCAGTTCTACGAGCACTTGCTCAAGGTGGACGGCTGGCAGCAGATGACCGTCACCCAGGCCGCCCAAGCCGTGCAGAAGTCCGGCCTGCCGGACGCGTACGCGCAGTGGGAGAACCTGGCCACCGCACTGCAGGGAGCCATCGTCAAGACCTTTCCCGGCGCCCGGGATGACGCGGACATGAACCAGGGCGAGGAAACGACGGGCTGCGCGCCGGGCCAGGACGGTTCCGGCTTCGGCCACATCCCCGAAGGGAGCCTCCCCAGCGGCTATTCGATCCCCAAGGACGCCGACCCGAAGGCGCGCAAGGCCATTGCGTGGGCGATGCAGCAGCTCGGCACGCTCTACCAGTGGGGCGGATCCTGCACCAACGCGCACGGCCCCGACCCCATGGGCCGCTGCGACTGCTCCAGCCTGATGCAGCAGGCGTACGCCCATGCCGGCATCACGCTCACCCGCACCACGTACACGCAGGTCAACGAGGGCAAGGCGGTCTCGCTCGCTCACCTCAGGCCCGGCGACCTGATCTTCAGCCGCGGCAGTGCCGTACGGCCCGAGCACGTCGGCATGTACATGGGCGAGGGCCTTGTGATCGAGGCGCCGCGCACCACCAAGCCGGTCCGGATCACCCCGATCAAGGACTGGGACGTCCTCGCCGCCCGTCGCGTCCTCTGACGCCACCCAGCCCGGCATCACACCGAGCCGACGCGATTCCGCGCCCTGCGCGCAGCTCTCTTCTCCCTCCGCTCTCCCCTTCCCGTCGGCCCTCACCTGGCCGCGTATGCAAGGAGCCCCGCCACACCCATGTCCGTCCCTCTCGCAGACCGCGTCATCCAGCTCGCTTACGACCCAGGAATCTCGCCCAAGGGTGGTGGCCTGCCCGGCTTGAGCGTGCTGAAGAACGTCGTCAACAGCATCAACATGTTCGGGATCATCGCCGTCGTCGGTGCCCTCGCCGTCTCGCTCGGCGTCTGGGCCTGGGGCCACCACACCGGTGGCCACCAGGCCGAGGCCAACGGAAAGAAGGGCGCCCTCGTCGCCGCCGGCGCCGCCCTCGGTCTGGGTGCCGCTAACGGCGTCGTGGCCTTCTTCTCCGGCCTGGGATCGCAGGTCCACTGATGCGAAACCGCTTCCCCTCCTCTTCGCTGTCCTCGTACGGCTCGGGATGGTCGACGAACCAGCGCATCGCGACCGGCGCCGCCATCGTCGCCGTCCTGCTGGTCCTCGCCGGGGTCGTTGCCCTGCTGACCGGCGGTGGTAGCGGCCACCAGACTCCCGATGCCGCGCCACCGGCTCCCACCGGCGGCCCGTCCCACGCCGAGGTTGCCGCGAAGCCTTCCTCCGGGTCCGGGTCGGTGCCCAAGCCTGCGCAGATCGCCGAGCCGGTCGCCTACGCCAAGGCAGCGGCTGAGATGCTCTGGTCCTACGACACCCGCGACACCAGCCGCGACCAGCAGCTCGCCGGCATGCGGGCCTGGATGACCACCGAGACCGAGTACGCCGACTGGGCCTCGGTCTCCGGCCAGGTCCCCGACCCGGTGCTGTGGTCGCGGATGGCCGACCAGGAGCAGCACGCCACCGCCAGCGTCACCGAGGGCCACTACCCCTCCGCGTTCCAGCAGGCGCTGGCCGACGACCCGTCGGCGATCACCGAAGCGTACGTCTACGCGGTCACCGTCAACGGCAAGCAGGCCCTTAGATGGCAGAAGGGCGGCGGTGGGGCCGAGGACCGGGCCGTGACCCTCGCCGTCCAGTGCCGCCCGAACCACGACTGCACCCTGGCCGCCGTCGCCCCCAACGTCGCGCAGTGACCCGCACCTGAGACAAGAAAGGAGGCGTAACTCCTCGTGGGTTTCTGTGATCTCCCCTTGGCCGGCAAGCTGTGCGTCGTCGGCGACGCGGTCGATTTCGCCTCGGACCCCGGCAAGGCCATCGGTGACTGGATGGCGAAGTCTGCCGGTGAGCTGGCAGCCGCCGCGGCCGATCTGGCTGCCGAGGCGGTCGACACCACCACGCATGTGGACCTCAACGCCGGATGGTTCCGCGACAACTACGAGATGTTGCTTCCGCTGGGCCTGGTCCTGCTGGTCGCCACGTTCTGCGCGCAACTGGTCCGGGCCGCCATCCGACGCGACGGACAAGCACTCACGCAAGCGTTTACCGGCACCATGAGCGGTGTCCTGTTCGCCTTCTGCGCCATCGCCCTGACCACGGTCGCTGTCGAAGTGGTCGACGCGGTCTCCGATGGCCTGTTCAAAACCGCGAACCTGGACATCGCCTCGGCCGTGCGCCGCAGCGTGAAGGTCAACCAGATCGCCGCACTCTCCAGCCTGGGCTGGCTCGTGGCCGTCGTCGCGGGTCTGGGGGCTGCCCTCGGCGCCGTCCTCTACTGGTGCGTGATGATGGTCCGCAAGGTCGGCATCCTCGTCATGGTCACGCTCGCCGTCTTCGCCTCCGCCGGCGGCGGCTGGGAAGTCGCCCGACGCTGGCGCAAGGGCTGGATCGAAGCCACCGCCACCCTCGTCGTCTCCAAGCTCCTGATGACCGTGATCTTCGTCCTGGGTATCGCCGCCATGGGCAAGACCGAAGCCAAGGACGGCATCGCCGCGCTCGCCGACGTCATGTCCGGCATCGTGATCATGGTCTTGGTACTGCTGTGCCCGTACGCCGTCTTCAAGTTCGTGCACTGGGCAGCCGAGGGCACCGATGGCGAGTCCATCCACCGTGCCGGCGGCGCCGGAGCACAGATCGCCAAGGCCCACGCCGAGAAGGCCGCCCGCAAGGCCGCCGCAGCCGTGGCCACCGCCGGCACCGGTGGCGCCGCAGCCGGAGCGGGCGCCGCGCCCCAGGGTCCGGATGCCGGCGGAGGCTTCCCCGGCGACATCGCCGCCAACCCGGCCGGCGGAGGCGGCGAAGACAAGGACGGTTCGCAGGGCGGCGCAACGGGGGGCTCGCCCGATGGCGGTGCCCTCAAGGCCGGCCTGGAGAAAGCCGTCCAGCCCGCGCCGACCAGCGTGTCCGACGACACCAGCGGCCAGGTGGGAGGCAGCCCGGGACCAGGCGGATCCGGCGCGCCTACCGCGTCCGGCCAGGGCAACGCATGGCGGGCCGCTCCGCCGACCACGACGCCGCCTCCGCAGGGCGCACCGCCGTCCTCCGGTTCACAGAGCGCCACGTCGAGCGGGTCGGCTCCGCCGCCTCCGGCCGGCCTGTGACCCCTGTCCGACTCCCGGGGGCGGGACCTGCCACTCCGCGTCCCGCCCCCGGGCTCCACCCGCGCCTCCAGGACCCGCCCCATGACTGATCTCTCCGCCCCGGTCACGGTGAAGTTTCCGCACCGTTCCCGCCGCGGCATCCTCCTCGGCCTCTCCATGCCCCAACTCGTGCTCGTCTCCTGCACGCTGGCCCTGTTGCTGATGACGATGATTTCCACCGGGCTGCTCGGTGCCCTCGTCCTGGCACCGCTGTGGGCGGCATCCGGTGCACTGGTCGCGATCCGCCGACATGGCCGCTCCCTGATCGACTGGGCGCCGATCGTCACCCGGTACGCGCACCGCCGCCGCACCGGCCAGACCCTCTGGCTCGCTCGGCCCGTCACCCGGCCCCGACAGGACGGCATCCTCCACCTGCCTGGCACCGCCGCCTCCCTGAAGGTGGTCACCCCCGGCGATTCCGCCAACGGGGCCGCGGCCGTCCACGACCCGCACCAGCAGACCCTGACCGCCATCGCCCGCGTCACCAGCCGCGCCTTCGCCCTCCTCGACCCGGCCACCCAGAACCACAACGTGAGCAGTTGGGGCCGCGCGCTGGCGGGCATCGCCCGCACCGGGCACATCGCCACCGTCCAGGTGCTGGAACGCACCGTCCCCGACAGCGGTGACACCCTCACCCGCCACTGGACCCACAATGGGCGACCCCACACTCCGGTCGCCGGTCAGATCTACTCCGAACTCGTCGTTTCGGCCGGCCCCGCCGCCGCACCGCACGAGACCTACCTAGCCATCTCCCTCGACCTCAAGGCTGCCCGGCGCCTGATCTCACAGGCCGGCGGAGGGCTGCCCGGGGCGTTCACCGTCATGCAGCAGACCACCGCGTCCATCGCTCAGGCCGCCCGCACCGCTGGCCTTATGGTCACCGGGTGGCTGAGCGCGCGGGAGATCGCCGCCGTCATCCGCACCGCCTACGACCCCGAGGCGCTCGCCGCGCTCCAGCAGTGGTCCGAGACAGGCCGTGCCGAGGCCGACCCGGCAGCAGCCGGTCCCGTCGTGCAGTTCGAGGAGTACGACCGGCTCGCCACCGACAGTGCGCGGCACGCGACCTACTGGGTGGAGAACTGGCCGAGGACCGAGATGGGGGCCGGGTTCTTGCACGGGATCATGTTCACGGCCGGCGTGCGCCGCAGCCTCTCCCTCATCTACGCGCCGCAGGGGCTTGAGTCCGCACTGCGGGACGTCCAGCGCAAGAAGGCCGCGATCATCGCCGACGCAAACGAGCGCGCCCGCCGCGGGCAGGTCGACTCCGAAGAGGACTCCGTCGAGTACGCCGACGTCAAAACCCGCGAACGTCAGCTCATCGCCGGGCACGCGGACGTGGCCCTGACCGGCATGGTCACCGTCACCGCCGAGACCGACGCCCTCCTCGACGCCGCCTGCGCACAGATCGAGACCCACGCCGTCACCTCCGGCGTCGACCTCCGACGGCTCAACTACCAGCAGCCCGACGCCTTCGCCCTCGCCGCGCTCCCGCTCGCCCGCACCGCCCTGTGAACCCAGCCGCGCCCGTGCGCGCCCTGGCCCACTGCACTCCGGATCACCCGCGACGGGACGCCCGTCGCCACCCTGCCCATCGGCAGGAAGGACCACCACCTTTGACCTCTCCCCCGCAGCCCGACGACGCGCACCCCTACCTCCGCGCCGCGAGCGCCGGCGTCCGCCACCACGCACAATCCCTGACGCCGTCGGACGCAGACCCGCCCAGGCCCGTGGACCGCCCGCACCTCGACGTACTGCACGCCCACCTCACCGCTCTGCTCCAGCTTCTGGACCGGCTCGCCGACCGCACCCGGCCTCCACACCCTGCCGCCGGACGTCACCTGGCCACCGCCCACACGCGGCTCTGGCAGGCCACCACCGAAGTCCACGCCGCCTTCCACCTGCTGCCCGGCACGCCCCAGGCCGACGCCGAGCCAGGCGCCTGCCGTCCAGAGCGGCTCCCCGAGGGCCCTCTCGTGCTGACGATCTGCCAACGCCACCTCGCCGCCGGACACGTCGTCCGCCGCAAGACCACCCCCACCGACCTCCGCCCGCACACCACAGCCTGCGTGCGATGAGCACCGCCCGCAGAATCGAGGGCCGCCCCCGATGAGCCACCGGCCCGCCCGTTGTGCCCGCCGCGCATCCGCCAGCCCGCTATTCACCCCCCACGGCACCGACCGCGCCAGCCGCAAGGCAGCCCGCCGCCAACTCGCCGAGGCCACCGCCAAAGCCCGCGCTCAAGCCGGCCACCCGAGCGAAAGCACGCCCGCAGAGCAGCAGATGCCCACCGCGCTCTACCCTCCGAGCGGACGTCCCGGGCCCGCCTCCGCGCGCAACAACCGGCTGAAGCTGCCCGCACACCGTATGACGACCGCGGTGGCCGCCGGCGCGTACCCGTTCCTGGCCGAAGGGGGGCTCGGCGCCGAGGGCATTTACATCGGCCGCGACGTCCACGCGGAAGCGTCGTTCGTCTTCGACCCGTTCGCGCTGTACGGGAAGGTCGAGGGGTTCACCAACCCGAACCTGCTCCTCGCCGGCGTGATCGGCCAGGGCAAGAGCGCCCTCGCCAAGTCCTTCGCCCTGCGGTCGGTCGCCTTCGGATACCGCGTCTACGTACCGTGCGACCCGAAGGGCGAGTGGACGCCGGTGGCGGAGGCCCTCGGCGGCCGGTCCGTCGCCCTCGGGCCCGGACTGCCCGGACGCCTGAACCCCCTGGACGCGGCCCCGCGCCCGCATGGCGTGGCCGAGGCCGACTGGGTCGGCGAGATCCGCAAGCGGCGCCTGCTCCTGCTCGGCTCCCTGGCCCGCACCGTCCTGGGCCGGGACCTGATGCCCATGGAGCACACCGCCCTGGACGTCGCCCTCGACGTCGTCGTCGCCCGCGCCGCCGACACCCGCCGTACCCCGCTCCTCGGCGACGTCGCCTCCACCCTCAACAATCCCGGTGCGCTCGACGAAGCGGCCGGGATGATGTCGGGCCAACTTGGCGACGCGGCCCGCGACCTCGCCCACGCCATGCGGCGCCTGGTCCACGGCGACCTGGCCGGCATGTTCGACGCCCCCTCCACCGTCGCCTTCGACCCGAACGCGCCGATGCTCACCATCGACCTTTCCCGCCTCGGCGGCTCCGGCGACGACACCGCCCTCGTCCTCGCGATGACCTGCGCCAGTGCCTGGATGGAATCCGCCCTCTCCGACCCGGACGGCGGCCGTCGCTGGATCGTGTACGACGAGGCATGGCGCCTGATGCGGCACGTCGGCCTCCTCCAGCGCATGCAGGCCCAGTGGAAGCTATCCCGCGGCCTCGGCATCGCCAACCTCATGGTGATCCACCGGCTGTCCGACCTGCTCACCGCCGGCGACGCCGGATCACAGGGCCGCGCCCTGGCCGAGGGACTCCTCGCCGACTGCTCCACCCGGATCATCTACCGCCAGGAGACCGACCAGCTCCACGCTGCAGCCTCCCTCCTCGGTTTGACGTCCGTCGAGATGGACGCCATCGCCCACCTCAACCGAGGGCGCGGTCTGTGGAAAGTCGCAGGTCGAAGCTTCATTGTGCAGCACCTCCTGCACAGCCACGAACTGGCGCTCTTCGACACCGACGCCCGGATGCACTGACAGTAAGAGGACCGTGAACCCCGACTTCCCACGCGACCTGATCCCGCGCGACGACGCCCTGCACCTCATCCACGCACTCCACGCGACGAAGGACAAACTGCACGACGCCGCCCAGCGGTGGGAGCTGCTCGACGAGGAGGGGCACGTTCCGGCCGCGCCGTCCTACACCGCGCTGCTCCAGCACGCCACCGACGCGCAGGACCTCTCCCGCGATGTCCTCCGGCTGGCCGCTGACTTCGCCCGGAGCCCCCACCACGCCACCCGGACCGGCAGAACCGTCCTGAAGCACCTCGCCTCGGCGGCGACCATCTCCAGCCACGCAGCCCCGCACTTCACCGAGGCCGCGGAGAACGCCCTGGCCCTGTCACGGACCGCCGACCCCACCGACCGGCACTACCTCACGAATCGCATGGTCATCGACCACGCCTCAGCGCGCGCTCTTCTGCGGCGTGCCTCGGAGTCCCTTCGCGACGCAGCCATAGAACTCGACGACCACCTCGGCGTCCAGCGCTTCCTTGCGCCTCTGACCCGCCGGGAGGGACCGCCGGAGCCTCCGCCGTCCCGGCCTGGCGGTCTCCACCGCTGACCGCGCCGGAGCCGTGAACTGTTTGTGCAACAGAGCGCCACCCCAGTGCAGTTCGACCGCAACGACCTGCAGCCCGCACCAGCCCGAAGGACTCCTGCATCATCCCCCGCGACCCAGACTTCGATCTCTACGACAATGTCGGCCGCGACGCCGACCAGATCCATGCCGCCCGGTACAACCTCGCCACCGACAACGACCTGAAGCGGTGGGCACGACGGGACGCACGGGCCTTCCGTGAAGCACACCCGCTGCCCGACCAGCCCTGGGCCGCACCCCACCTCGGCCCGTACCTGGACGCCCTCACCGCGGCTCGGGCCCCGGCGGAGATCGACGCGGTCACCGACCACGTCCTGGACGCCGCCGAACCCGCACTGCGCGCCCTGAGCAACTACCTCATCGCCGCCGCCCGGTGGCGGGGCGAGAATCGCGACGCTGTTGAGGGATCCCCCTCGCACCTGCTGATGACAGCGGCCAGCCGGGCGCTGTCCGCGCTCGCTCTCGCCGACGAAGCCGGTGTGAACAGGCTGCGCGCCGCCTATGACCCGGTCCCCGCCCCCACAGCGTCGGGCGACGCCTCGCGTGGAGCTACCGCGAGTTTGCCGCCCGCTCCCCCGTCCACCGGCCCCGCGCCTCGCAGGTAGCTCTCCATCGGCCGCGCCCGTGCGCGCCCCCACCCACTGCACTCCGGAAATCCCCGACGCAACACCCGTCGCCGCTCTGCCTGCCGACAGGAAGGATCACCACCTTTGACCTCTCCCCCGCGCCCCGACAACGCGCACCCCTACCTCCGGGCCGCAAGCGGCGGCAGCCGCAGGAGGAGCCATGGCCGCTGACGAGACGACCACCCCGGACCCCCACCCGATACCGCTCGCGCCGCTGCCCGAGCACCGCGACGCGAGCACCCCGTGGTGGCAGGAACTGTGGCGCCGCCACGCGCACGTCACCACACCGCTGCGCGAGCGCGGACTGCCGTGTGACATCGAATTCGGTCTCAGCGCGTACGTCGTGCGTGTCTCGCTGCCCGACGGCAGCCACCTGATCATCGGCCCGCCCCAGGACCCTCCCTCCGAGCGCCGGCCCGGAGACCCCGAGGGGTGGATCGCGACCCGGGAACACCCCGACGACCCGACACTCTTCGAGGTCCTCTACGACTCGGCCCCCTCCGCGGGCCCCGCAACCCCGCAGCGACCCGAAGCGCTCCACGGCGGCAGCGCCCAACCCCTGATCGAGGCGATCGACACCCGTCTCGCCCGACTGGGGCTGCTGGCCCACTCCGCCCCGACTGCTGAAAGCCCCCACGTTCCCCCTACTGACGCGACGCCCCCGACCCGCCGGGAGGTCCCGGGCACGCCGGACCGTGCCGCCCGCTACGTCTACGGTGACGCGCTGCGTGCTCTGACCGACCGGATCAACGGCACCGAGTCGCACGCGGACGCAGCCGCCCTGCTGCACCAGGTCCTGGATCCGATCAACGGTCTGCTGCCGCAACTTGGTGAGTTCTTCGAAGCGGCCGGGGAGAAGGCCAAGGAAGCCAAGGAGGACGACGGCTTCGACCTGTCCTATGATCTCGCCGACGCCGCCGCCGAGATACGCCACCTCGGAGAGGTCCTGCATGTGGCCGAGGACCGGATGCGGGCCCTCACCCCGCTCATGCCCCGACCACAGCGACCCTCCGCCCCCGCGCCGTCCCTCCCACCGCAGGCCCCGTCGGCACCGCCGCGGCACAGGCGCTGACCCCGGCCCTACAGCGCCATCCTGGCCGCACCGCGCACAGACGCGCCCTGACGGCCGCCGCACCTCCCCCGCCGCCTGTCCGCTCCCTCACCGCAGCCCGGCCCGCGCTCCGCGGCCACTGGCCGCTCTGTCCCGACACCGTCTGGAGTCTCCCGCCCCCCGTTGCAACCCACCTCCCTCTTCTCCTTCGGCGACCACGAGGAACACGGCTTCGTCGCCTCCTTCAACGCCTCCGTCCCCGAGCACCTCGCCCACTGGTTCCTGGAGCGCGAGCAGTTCGAGCCCGTCCCCGGTAAATCGAGGCTGTACCGGCTCAGCGAACCCGAGCGCGACGGTCCCCGCCGTACCCGCCAGGCCGTTCACGACGCACGCCGCCTCGGCTACCTCGTGCATGCCGACATCCGCCTCGACCCCGCCGTCTCGGCCGGCCCGCCGCGCCCCGTCCGGCCCAACGGCTCCCAGGAACGCCGCAGCCGTCTCGCCCAGGCCGCCGCTGGCCGAACGACGCAGCGCACACCGCCCACCACCTCGCCGCCGGCGGCCCGGCCGATCCCTCCGAAACCCGCCTACGCACCGACCGTCCACCTGACGGCCACGGCCGGCAGGCAGGCCCGATGACGCCCGGGAGCGGTCCGGCCCCCCACAGCCACCCGCCGGCGCCCGACCTGGCGAACAGCGCACGCGACTTCCGGCTGCGGATGGCAGTCATCGACCGCGAGACCGAAGCCGCGCTCGACATGACACGCGACCGCTACGGCCGCACCGTCCACGCAGGCGCCGCCGCAGCCGCACGGGCCCACCGTGACCAGGCGGCGGTGGCGGCGTACGCCACCCATCTCGGCCCGCACGCCGAGGCTCTCCTCGATACCGCCCGCCTCGCGCTCGACGAGCTGCCGCCCGCCCGGCACCTGAGCGGATGGCGGACCGTACTGGACGGCCTGGCCTCCTCCGCCGCCGAAATCGACCGGGCCCTCGACCGGCCGGCCGCCCCCGGCTCCCCGGCCGAACTGGCGCAGCACGCGGCCCTGTGGCCACACCTCACCACCTGGGCGGACCACGGCCCGATCGCCAGCAACCTCGTTGACCAGCGCCAGGGCCAGCACCACAAAGCACCGCTCACCGACGAGGAACAGCGGACGTGGACGGAGAGGGCCCGGACCGCGCAGCGACGCGGCGAGCTGGAGCCGACCGAGTCGTGGTACGCCGCCGACGGACAGCCGATCACCCTCGCCCACCTGGTCGAGAACGACGACTCGACGGTGGTCGCGCTGCGCGGCGACCCGGATGCACCGGGCTGGCAGGTGATCGGGCACTATGCCCACGAGTACGCGGCAGGGAAGGTACTGCCCGCCCCGGCCCCGCCCGGTGTGCTGCGCGCCGACGTCTCGGCGTTCAACCGGCCTGAGCCCGTCCCCGAGATCCCGCTGCAGGAACTCATCCGGGATGTCGTCGAGGCCCAGCACGCCGGCGACGCCTCCAACGCCCTGCTCAGCGCCACCCAGCGCGGCTATGACGCAGGGCCGATGGTCCGCCTCCAGGAACTCCTCGAAACCAGCCGGCAGTTCGCCAGCGCGCTGGAGACCGTGCAGGGTCGCCAGATCGCCGCCCGTCTTTCGGTGCTGAGCCGGCAGATCGAGTTCCTCACCCGCGAAGTCGAAGAGGCGGCCGAGGACCTCGGCGCAACCGTCGCCGTCCTGCCCCCGCACCGCACCCCCGTGCCGCGCGCCCGCCAGCGCCCGGCCGTGGACACCACCCCACCCACGCCGTCACCCCGCGCCAGCACGACCGCCCGCCACCGCTGAACACCGAGAAGGCCCCCGCTGTCGCGACCGTACCCCGCCATCGCGGATCACCTACGACCCCGGGCCGGCCACCGCCGCACACTCCGAGGCCGGCACAAGACGCCCTGATCTGGGCGCAACCCACTCCTTCAACCGCCCCACCACTTTCCCGCCACCACTGATAGGAGATCCGCCTTGCCCGAAGCACCAGCAGAGCCGTTCATGACGATCCGACACACCATCACCGGCGAGATCACCACCACCGGCTACAACGCCGCCGCCCGGCGGATCCTGCTCCAGACAGGCTTCGAAGAGACGCCAGGCTGCGCCTGCCGCACGACGGAATCAGGTACGGAGCGGACGCACGGGCCTGCTCGGCAGCCAGCGAGCTGCTCGTCGCCGGCCATCTCCTGCACCTGGACCGAGCCCTCGGTCGGCCGGTGAGCGCCGACAGTACGCCCCGGTTGACCCTGTCGCCGATGTCGGCGCAGTCCGTGATCCGCTCCGAGAGCGGCCAGCCTCTCCAGCACATCGCCAACCCCGCCCGTACTCGCACCTGTTGAAGGGGAGTCGTTTTTGACCACACCCCGAACGCCTACCAGTCCAGCGCGCACCAAGGGCGGCGAACTACGGGCCAAGGTGGCCCGACTGCTGGCCGACCGGCCGGCGGACACGCTCACCATCGGGGACATGGCCAGGCATCTGGGCCACTCCCACGGCGCCGTCCGCAACGCCGCCCTCACCCTGGTGCGACGCGGCGAGGCCGACCAAAGCGGAACCGGACAAACGGAGTTCCGCGCGAACGCGAAAACTGCCGCAGCCGCGCAGACCGCTGTGATCAGCCCACCGGGCACCCACTCTCCCCGCGCCCAGGCGGCCACGGTCCGCACGACCATTACCGCAGCAGCCACGCCCAGGCAAACCGGCCCGATCCGCCGCGCGGGGGGCCAGCTCTACCATCCCCGGGAGCTGGCCGATCTGCCCGACGTCGAGGCGTTGAATCGCTTGCGCGACGCCGACGTGCCGGTGCTGCTCTACGGCCCTCCGGGCACCGGCAAGACGAGTCTGGTCGAGGCGGCGTTCCCGGACCTGCTCACCGTCGCCGGTGACGGCGACACCGAGGTCAGCGACTTGATCGGCGGGTACACACAGGCCGACAGCGGAGGCTACGTCTTCCAGTACGGTCCGCTGGTCACCGCGATGACCGAGGGTCGCGCCCTGCTGATCGACGATGCCACCCTGATCTCGCCGAAGGTGTTGGCGGCGCTGTATCCCGCGATGGACGGGCGCCGGCAGATCCAGGTCAAGGCCCACAAGGGCGAGACGATCAAGGCCGAGCCTGGCTTCTACGTGGTGGCGGGCCACAATCCCGGCGTCCACGGGGCGGTTCTGACGGAGGCGCTGTCGTCCCGGTTCAGCGTGCAGATCCAGATCGGCACGGACTATGACCTCGCCCTGGCGCTGAGGATCGATGCACGGGTGGTACGGGTCGCCCGACACCTCTCCCGCCAAGTCGAACTCGGCGAGCTGGGCTGGGCCCCCCAACTGCGGGAACTGCTGAGCTACCAGAAGACCGAGGCCGTCCTCGGCACCAAAGCCGCGCTCGCGAATCTCGTCGGCATCGCTCCTGCGGAGGATCGCGACGCCGTCGCCGCCGCCGTCATCAAGGCTGCCGGCGTCAAGGAGGTCGCTCCCCTCACTCTCGGCAAGCAGCTCCCCTCCTCGGCCGTCCGGCAGCCCCCAGGCAGCACCGGCTCCGCGCACCGGGGCCGCTCGCGGTGAGCGCCCACCACCACGTCCAGTCCCCCGCCACCACGCCGGACGACGACGCCGACCTCGCGCGATGGGACGACGACGGCGCCCCGCCCGCACAACCCCGTTCCTCCCCGGCCGCGTGGCTGCGCGTGGGAGCCGAACTCGGCGACCGGCTGGTCGCCCTCTCCGGCCGCCAGGACCTCCTCGTCACCTGCCGCCCCGGCACGCGCAGCGGCGCACCGGCCGCGTTCTTCCCCACGCTGGGCGAGGTCGAGTTCGACGCCCGCCTGTTCGCCCCCCTCCAGCCCCACGAGGTCAATCCGCGGATCATGGGCGACGAGGAGCGGTATCCCGCCGCCTGGGGAGTGTTCGTCCACGAGGCCGCGCACGCCGCCCACTCCGTCTGGACGGCCCCTGCCGGAGCGGACCCCCGTGTCGTCGAGGCCGCGCTCCTGCTGGAGGAGAGCCGCGTCGAAGGCGCACACCTGATCACGCGGCCCACGGACCGCACGTACCTGCGCACCAGTGCCCGCACCCTGGTCATGCCCGACATCGCCCACCCCACCCTCCGGGGCATCGAGCACGCCGCCGCCGTGGCGGCCCTGGTCCTCGGCCGCCGTGACGTCGGCATCCTGGACGCCGGCGAGACCCGGGCCGTCGCCGATCTGTGCGAAAAGGTGCTGGGCGCAGACCTGCTGGCCACCCTCACCCGCATCTGGACCGCAGCCCGCCAGTGCGCCGACCACGACGCCACGACCATGCTCGCGCGCGGTCAGGAATGGTGCGACGCCCTGGACACCGCGGCCCCTGCCCTGCCCGTGCCGGAGAACCTCACCGATCTGCTGTCCGGCGCCGTGGGGGTCGTCATGGACAGCACGGCAGCCACCGACGCCGCCGACCTAGCGGCACAGGCCGCAGCGACCAACGCCATGGCCGCGCAGTCCAAGGCGCAGGCTCGGAACCGCGCCCAGCGGGCCGGCCAGCGACGCAAAGCCGCCGCCACCGCCAAGTCGGTCTTCAACGCCCGTGGCACCACCGTCACCCCCGACGGCACACCGGCGCCCTACAACAACCCAATCACCGGCACCCGCAGGCCCACCGCCGCCGAGCGGAGTGCCGCCGCGCGCCTGAGCCGCGCCCTGCGTGCCGCCGCCTACCGCGAGCGGACCGAGGAGCGGACCACCAGCCCCACCCCGCCCGGCCGCCTCAACATGCGCGCGGCCCTCGCCCGCGACGCCCAGCGCGCGGCCGGGTCGGTCCCCACCGCGGAACCGTTCACCCACACCCGCCGCCGGAACTCCCCCACCCCACCGCTGCGTGTGGGTATCGCCGTCGACGTCTCCGGCTCCATGCGTGCCGCCTGCGCGCCCGTCGCGTCCGCTGCCTGGATCGTGGCACGCGCAGCAGCCCTGACCGACCCCGACTCCCTTACCGCCACCATCGCCTACGACAGGCACCTGACCGCATTGACCCGACCCACCCACCGAGCCCCCGAGCGCGTGACGACGTTCGATGCCAACGGCGGCCACCACAACCTCGGCGACGCCATCGACGCACTCGACCACGGCCTCGAACTCAGCCGCCCCGGCGCCGGCCGCCTCCTCGTGATCGTCACCGACGCCCACTACTACAGCGACGAAACCGCTCAAGCCGTCACCCGCGTCAAGCAGCTCACGACCGCCGGCTGCGCCGTACTCCAGCTCACCCTCACCGCAGAGTCCCACCACTTGCCGGGGACCACCTTGCTGCACCTGCCCCAGCCCTCCAGCGCTCCCGTCGCCATCGCCAAGGCGGCCACAGACGCCATCCGCAGGACACGCTGAGACGACGCCAAAGGCGGAAGCGTCCCCGAAACCACCGCGAAGCACTCCAGACCAGCTCCGTCCGCCGCATGCATCGTGCATCTCATGCAAGACCCTCCGCGACGAGGCAGGCCACCACCCCAACCGCCGACGAAAGGCACTCGATTTGAAGCCCCGGACCAGCAGCCCGACCTCAAACGTAACGCCCATCAAACGGAACTCCCCCGGGGTGAGCACGCACTGGACCGTCGAACACGGCTGCTCCCACGCCGTAGTTCATGACCTCTCCGGCCGTCCCGCCGACAAGCGGGCGGGCTTCGCACGCTGGCTCGCCTCCAAGGACTGCACCGACTGCTGGAAGGCGGCGCGCGACGCCGACACCGAGTCCAAGGAGGAGTGGCTGGCCGCCCGCCGCGCCGCCGAGCAGGAGGCAGCCCAGGAGTGGGCGACGAAATTCGACATGCCACCGCTGGAGGGGCCCGAGAAGGCCCTGAACTGGGGCGAGCGCTCCCGCCACCAACTGATGACAGCCGCGCACACCCTGCTCGTCGTGGAGGGAACGTGGGACGAGGCGGACTGGGCGGAGCTGGAGGAGAAGGCCCGCGCCGTCACCCGTGCCGGGTGGTGGATCGACCAGCGCGACGCCGAGGGCGCTGACCTGCTGGAACTCCTCGACGCGGCGACCGCGGCGGACCGCGTGACGGAGAACCCGTTCCACTGACGGCGAGGCAACATAATCGGAGAACGCCGGTTAGCCAAACCGGCGTTGCTGCGGACCATTGATGTTCCCACCCCGCCAGCAATCGCGTGGAAGGACCTCATGTCCCAGCCCCCGACTCCGCCCGCCTCGGCGTTCGCGCCGGTACCCGACCCGCTCACCCCCGACCGGGACATCACCCACGGCCACTTCCAGGCCGGTGACACCGTCGTCGTCCTGAAGGGAATCGCCGGCGGGGAACTGTGGGGTGACGCGATGCGGGTCGTCGCTCCGTCCTGGCACACCCCGACCGACGAGGACGGGTGGCGGCTGCGGGATTCGACCGGCGGCGCCCAGTCCTACGTCACCGCCCACCCCCGCTACCTCGCGCACCTCTCCCGCCGCTGCCCGGACTGCCTGATCTACCTGCGGGCCATGGAGGACAGCCTCCTGCCGCAGTTCGCCGGCCGCGACGAGCTGATCGACTGCGGCTGGTACACCGTCACCGCCCTGGGCCAGCTCGTGCACATCGCCGACATCCGCAGCGGCCGGTGATCCCCTACCTGCACGAGCGGACTCACACCCCGCGCGACCCGCTCGGAGAAGCGCTCGGACGACCGGTCTCACCGCACGAGGTGCTGACAGAGCACACGATCGTCGCCCACTGGCCCGGCCTGGATCACTTCACCCTGGACGACGAGCAGAAGACCTGGACGTCCCTCCAGTGGGCCGAGCACCTCGAAGGGGCTCTCCTGGAGCATCCGTTCGCGGCCAGTCCCGACGACGACCGGCGGGCGATCCTGCACCTCAAAGTCCGCCTGCACCCTGACGACCGAGACCTGAGCGGACCGGAGTGGGCCGAGGCCGCTCACCGGCTCGCACGGGCCGCCGGCATCGAGAAACCCGGCAAGGACAGCGGCTGCCGGTGGATCGCCGTCCGGGCCCAGCCCGGGCGCCTCGACCTGATCGCCAACCTGATCCACCTCGACGGCGCATGGCACACTCCGGCCGCGGTCGAACTGATCGCCCATGAGGCACGGCGCATCGAACAGGACCTCCGCCTGATCCCCGCCCGCTCCCACGCCGCCTCACAGCCCGCCGACGAGCAGACCGGCCCTCTGGCCGCGGTGCGAGGACTTGTCGAGCACACCGCGCACCGGATCGCCCGCCAGCCGGGCGCGGCCGGCACCGAGGCGGCACTGCGCCTGGAGTTGATCGCCCGCCGCCTCCACGCCATCCAGCAGGACCTGGACACCATCGCCACTCTCCTGGCCCAGCCCCGCCCCGTCCCCGCACCAGCCACCGTCCGGCGCGACACCCACCGATCGCCTTAGGAGAAACGTCTCCTTGCCCCGCACCGACCGCTTCCTGGACATCCGCCGCGACCCGCACTCCGACGAACTCCTCGCACGCGGCGGCGACTCCGGGGCACACGGCTTCCTCCAGCGCGCGGGCCTCGTCGCTGTCGTCCGCGTCCACGAGACGTACCACCGCGCCCCGACCGGCCTCGCCGGGGACGACGTGTCCCGGCTGGCCACCGACGCCGTGGCCCGCCTGCGAACAGCCGGATACCACGTCGACTGCGATACGGGCCTCGACACCGACTCGCGTCCGGCCAGTTACCTGCCGCTGGGCGCCTCGGTCGCGCATCTCGCCGAGCGCCTTCGCGAGGCCGCCACCACCGGCGAGGCGGCCCAGGTGCTGACCGAGCTGACCGCCTCCCACGACGGCGTCCTTGCCGCGCTGGAGGAAGTCCTCACCGCCACCGCCGAATTCCACGAAGGACTCGGCCAAGCGGTCGGCCCCTCCATCGCGCGGCGGCTGCGCTACCTCGCCGACGAGCACCTCCGCGTCATCCGCAGCGACCTCCCCGAGACCCGCGACCAGCTCGCCGACCGGCACGCACCGCACCCCGGCCGCAGCACGTGCACCGGGGAAGTCCCGTCGACCGAGCAGGAGCGCTCTGCCGTGTGCGCCTGCCCGCCACCGCCGCGCACCCTCCCGGTCCCGCCGCGCCCGATGGCTGCCGGACCGCGCCGCTGACTCCCACCTCGCCCAAGGACACCATGCACGACCACGACACCTCCGAGCGCCTCGCCTCGTTCGCCGACGTTCTCGCCGGCGAACTCCCCGGCAGATGGACCAGCTCCCACCTGCCGGCCGACGCCAAGGACGACCTCGCCGAACTCACCGACCGCACGTGGGACTTGGACCTGGTCGCCGCCTCGCTCACCCGGCACCCCCTGCGGCAGGCCGCCGTCCTGAGCCGCCCGGATGGCGCACAACTCGTCCTGCTGCACCGGCACGACGAGCGCGACGGCTTCCTCATCGCCGCCGTCGCCCCGCCCTCCCTGCCCGACGAGGCGTTCCGCGACGTTCCCGAGCCCAACGGCATCGCCCTGGCCGACGACCCGTTCCTGAGCGCCGAGCAGGTCGCCGGCGACCTGCTCGCCCGCTACGACGGCGCCCTCGCCCAGGTCCGCCACAACGCCCTGGCCAGCGTCCAGCCCTCCCAGCCGGACCAGATCGTCCTGACCTGGCAGTCGGACGGCAGCATCGCCACCGCCCCCGCCGACGACCGCGCCGGAGCCGTCCTGGCCGCCCACGGCTTCGTCACGGACCCGCACAGCGGCCTGTACCGCCTGAGCGGGGACGACACCCAGGCTCAGGCCCGCGCCCTGCGCGAGATAGGCCCGCGCCTCGACGCGCTCGGCATCGGAACCGCTCTCCAGCATCCCGCAGCCCGGACCACACCGACCGCCGTGCCCGCTTCCGGGCCGCCCGTCCCGGCCGGTTCCCGCACACCGGCCACCCGCTCTCGGTGAAACAGACGGAGCCCGACTTCTGGGTGCTGGAGTACGTCACGATCACCAAGGCCCCCGCACCGACCTTGTCGTGGCCATCGGCGGCACCGAGAAGGCCGCGGACATCCTCCAGCGAACCGGCGGCTTCCTCTCCGCTCCCGGACCGCGCGGGGATTATCACCGCCTCCCCCACGGCCTGCCCGTCGAGCAGCAGCGCCGGAAAGCGACCGCCGCCTCGCCCGCCCTGCTCGCCGCCGGACACAGCGTCCACCTCGACCCCGTGTGAACATGCTGGCCGCACCGGACAGTGAACGCGAGGCCGCCCAGCGCTACCTGGCCCGTCTCACCGAGCGGGCCAGGCGCCGCCGAGAACGGCAGCGAGGTGGCCGAGGTCCTGACCGAGGTAGCCGCCCCCGTGAACGGCCTGCTGACCCTGACGAGAGAAGTGATCGTCCGTGCCTGGCTCGCCGCCGCAGCCTCCAGGGCGCCAGACCCGGCGAGGAAGCAGAGCCCCTCGCACGGCTCGGGGAGACCGCCGACTTCCTGAGCCAAGCCACCCTCGTCATCCTGCGCGCCCGTAACCACGCCGCCCGCACCGCGCAGCAGACGGCCACCACCCCACCACCGCCGAGCCTTGGCCGGTCCCCGGCAACCCGTCCCCGTTGACCGGTAATACGCGTGCCGCCGTGCGCGACTCCTGCCCGGACCGACCGAGCCGTCCGCTGCCGGGCCATCGCCGGCTGATCTCTCACCCCCTTCTCCGAGAGGTACTCCCTTGCCCTTCATACCCGCTTCCCTCGCTCGCCCCGCCACCGCTCTCGCCTGCGCCGCGGCGTTGGCGTCGCTCACCGCGTGCGCAGGAGGCGACACCAACAGCGCTTCTGCGCAGAGTTCTTCAGCGACCCGGCCCGCCGCGGCGCCGTCCGGCGCCCAGCCGAACGGCATTGAGAGGAAGACCGCCGCGGAGGTCTACAACCTCTCCCACGCGGCGAACGCGGAAGCCGGGAGTTCGCGCCAGCAGATGTCCCGCTCGGACGCCGAGTCCGACCTGCGCGTGTCCGCGACCGAGTGCGCGGGCACCGTGTCACTGCGGGACACCGGCTCCTACGACCTTGTCCTGAAGAAGGACGAGGCATGGGTCCAGCCGGACGCCTCGTTCGCCAAGTGGATGAACGAGGCGACGGGCGAGGAACTGCTGACGGCCGGCACCTGGTACCACGCCACCCTGGAGAACCGGTTCATCAGCAGCCTGGCCTCCTACTGCCACACCGACCAGTTCACCTCCCCCGACACACTCGACGACGACACCACGGCCACCAAGGGCCCGGTGACCACCCTGGACGGCCGGCGAGTCGTCCCGGTCACCCTCACGGGAAACGGCGAGACGGTGACGTGGTACGCGGCAGCCACCGGTGAGCCCTTCCACGTCGCACAGGTCAGCTCCCGCGAGGACATGGCCGACGTCACGTACTCGGACTTCGGTACACCGGTGAAGGCCACCGCGCCCTCCGGCTCCGTCCAGGAGGCGCCGACAGGCTGACGCGCGCCACCGGGGCTCCGGATCGTCGTCCGGAGCCCCAGGTCACCCCTCGCCTGACCACCGCCCTGTTCCGCCGCTACCTGCGCGCCTGCGTCGTCACCGGTCCCCACCCCGCCGCGCCGCTCCCGGAGACGACCGGGACACCGTCCATGCCGTTGGCCGGCCCCTCGGCCGCTGACATCGCCCCTGATTTCGCAGCCCGCCCCGGAGGACCATGCCCCAGCACACACCTGCCCACATCGAGCTGGCCGACGACATCACCCGCCAACTCGGACGTTTGACCAGGGATCTCACGAAGCTTCCCCCCCGCCACGCTGCCCAGCTCCTCGCCCACATCCTGCACGCCACGGACGGCGTCCTCAGTGAACTCACCCACCTCATAACCACCGACAGTTGGCTCGCCAAGCGACAGGCCGAGTGCGGCGCGATCTCACCGGAGGTGGCACTCGCCCTCGGCCAAGCCTCGAACGAACTGCACGCTCTCAGCCCGGACCTGGAAGAGGCGACCGAGGCCCTGATCACCTTCGGTGCCCGCCCGGCCGCCACCCCAGCCAGGCTGCCGACCCCTGACCCGCTCGTCATACGGCGGCGCCGGTGAAGCGGAACACGGCGCGCGGCAGGCCGCCGGTCGAACAGGCACAGCAGCACTACCTCGTGGAGCCCCGGGGACTGGCCGGCGGAGGCGACATCCGCCATGTCTCCGCCTATCTGCACGCCTGCGGTTGGCGGAACAAGTCCAAGCGGGACGGTCCCCTCGTACTCGTCAGCCCCGACCGCAAGATCCATGTCGGCTACGACCCCCAGGGTTCGCCCGGCGGATGGACCATCCACCAGGAGGCGAGTGCCCACCAGGGACAGTGGACAGCGTTCCTCGGCAAGCAGACACCCGTGGAGATCGTCGCCGGGCTCACCGACACGCTGCTCGATCCCCGCTCCGCGCACGCCCCCAGCGTGTGGGCGCCGCTGCAGGAACAGCAGTGGAAGACCGGCTGGGCCGCCGGACAGTTCACCGCAAGAAGCCCGGACGGGACCGGCTGGGTGCAGTACCACGAGGACGAGCCCGGCCAGGCGCTCTGGTGGGCTGGGGCCGGCGACCAGCAGGGCAACGGATGGACGGCGACCTTCACCACCGCCACCCCCCTGCACGTGGTCCAAGCCTTCGCCACCGCGCTCGCCAGCCCCGTCCCCGTGATGCGACCGCGGGGACGGGTACCGCACAGCGCGAAGATCCGCACCACCTCCGTCTCGGTCCTCCCCTCCCAGCTCAGCACCTGGCAGCAGGCCCGCCTCCAGGCCGCCCACGCCGCCACATGGGCCCGCAACCGGACGGCCGCCCCTCCCCGCACCAGCACCGCGCCTGCCGCCGCAGGTCAGCGGGCCCGCGCCAGGCGCTGACCCGGCCGACCCCTACCCCGAGGAGCCCCTTGTCGTCCGCCCGCATCCACCACGTCACCGCGTCCCGGCCCCGGCCCACCGCGTACCCGCGCGAGGTCCCCCATCCTCACGCGCGACTCGCGCTCCGTGGCCGCTTGAGGACACCGGGGGGCTGCTCGTGCCGATGAGCCGACGGCAACGCGCCGAGTACGAGAAAACGCACCTGTGGCGTGTCCCGTACGACACCAGTCCCCGGTACCTGGCCGGCCCCGGCGACGCACGGCACGTCACCCATGGCCTCGCCGCCACCGGATGGACCCGCACCTCCGATCCCCTGAACCCCCACATGGTGCTGACCAGCCCGGACCTGACCCGGCGCCTGGAGTTCACCCCGGAGCCAGGCCACCTGTCCTCCTGGTGGAAGCTGACGAGCCTGCCCACCGACACCGACCCCTACTGGTGGATCGATCTGGGCCAATTGGTCCCCGTCGAGATCCTGGGCAGCCTGACCGACGCTCTCCTCGGTGCACCGCCAGCCGGGCAGCCGGATCCGTGGCAGTCGGTGCCCTCGGCCGGCTGGAGCCGCGAAGCCGAGAACAAGGTCCTCTCCGCAGACGGCATGTGCACCATCGAGCTACGGAACAGGCGGTACCTGCCGGCACCCGACGACGCACCGGCCTGGCACATCGAGACACACGAGAACAGCTTCGACGGCCATCCCGGCCGCCGGATCTGGCACGCCTCGTTCCACGAGAACACCCCCGCCCACCTGGTGAACGCCTTCGTCGCCGCCCTCACCGACACCACCCCGCTCGTGCGCGGGATGTACGACTCCGCCGCGCACCACACCGCCGCCAAGACGCAGAGCCGACTCACATCCGAGCGGGTGGTCGCCGCCCACAACACTCGGCTCGATGCCCTCCGAGCACAGGCACGCACCGTCCGGCGGCAGCAACGCCCGACCACCACCCAGCCCCCCGCACCGCCGGAGGCACCCGCACCGGCCCGGTGCTGACCTCCACGGACGCACCACCCACTGCCGACGACCGCAAGGACCCGCCATCCACCCCACCTCCCAAGACCGCCCCGAGCCGCTTCCCGAACTCAGCGGCTACCTCAAGGACAGCGAAGACATCCTCAGCTCCTGGGACGCCTACTCAGACGAGAACACCGACCTCGACGGCTGGCCGCTCGACGACGACGCCTACGGACGCCGGGCCAGCGCCCGCGACGCCTCGACCGCCGATGCCTTCGAGGCGGTCCGCGACAGCGCACACCACCTCCTCGCCACGGCGCAGGCCCAGCTCGGCCGACTGCCCGGGAGCACTATGCAGCCCCGCTGGGTCTGGCAACTGGGAGTCCTGCAGGACGCGCTGGAGCGCCTGGACGCCCTGGAAGAGGAGTGGCAGCAGACCCGGGGCGAACTTCCCGCCGGCGCCGGCCCCGGCAGCAGCGTCTACGACGACGCCCTCGCCGAGCACCACGCCGAGTGCTGGAGCTACCTCGATGACTGGGCGACCCAGGGACACGCCCTCATCGAGATCCACACCGCTGCCCGGAACACCCCCTCCCCCCTGGCCCCCCCGCCGACCACCGCGCCCGCACCCTCCATGTCACAGGCCGGGAAGGTACGCCGGTGACGCTGAGAATGGCTTTCGTCTCCCCGCTCTACCTGGCCGGCGGCGGCGATCCGGCCTGGGTAACCGTGCCCCTGCACCGGGCCTGCGGGTGGAGTCACGGTCATGACCCGCTGCAGCCGCGCGTGCTGCTGTCCAGCCCCGATCAGAAGGTGCTGCTGCGGCTGGAGCCGAAGGCAGACGGCCCCTGGTGGACCATCCAGCACGCCCGCACCGCGGACCAGCCAGCCTGGTATGCCAGCTTCGGCGCACGCACACCGGTGGAGATCATCGCGGGGTTCACCGATGCGCTGACCGACCTCACTGCCGATCGAGCAGACGACTGGGATCCGCAGGAACCGCTCCTGAACGCGGGCTGGTCTCCGGCCTACGGCCACCACCGGCTCGCCTCACCGGACCGTACCGCCCGCGTCGAGGCCGACTGGACAAGCGGGTCCTGGTGGGTCGACACCGCCCTCCGCGACTTCCGGTCTCCTCAATGGCAAGCCCACTTCAGTGAGCACACCCCACCTCACCTGATCACCGCGTTCACCGCCGCGCTCGCCGATCCCCGACCGGTGCCGCGCACCGCAGACCCCTCAAGCCTCCCGACGCACGACCCGGATCTCATCACCCTCTCCCACCGGGAAGTGCCCGCCACACAGGCCGCCGCTGCCCTGAAAGACCGCATCCGCTCCCTCGCCGCACGCCGATCCGGCCCGCCGGCGAGTACGAGTCCTCCGCAACGGCCGCAGGCAGAACGCCACCGCCTGCGCTGATCCCTCCGTCCCCGCCCGGAAGCACCGAGCCCCTTGCCTCCTTCCTCCTCCAGCACCAACACCGACGGATACGACCTCGTCCTGCGCATCCTCCTCGGCGTGCTCGCCGTCGTCGTCCCCCTATCCCACCTGGCCTGGGCGTCCGGCAATATCACCGCCTACCTCACCGGACACAGCTTGGCCTCCTACCAGCCGACCAACGCCTTGCTCCACCCGAAACAGGTCTGGCCCGAGGCCGGGGAGAACTCCCTGCTCATCGGAGCACGCATCGTTCCAGTTCTGTTCCTTCTGGCTCTCGGGGTGACGGTGGTCGCCCTGTGGATCCGGTACAAGAACCGCAGTGGCGGCCGGAAGAGGATCACCGGCATGGCCAAGGCCCGGGACATCAAGCCCTTGATGGCCAAGGCGATCACCGACAAGGCCCGCTCGCTGCGCCCGAGCCTGAAAGACGCCAAGCACATCAAAGCCCGCGACACCGGCGTGCTCCTCGGCAACCTCCAGGGCACCCGGCGCGAGGTCCGCATGGGATTCGAGGACGTCGCGGTGGCGATCATGGCGCCGCGGTCCGGGAAGACCACGTCGCTTGCGATCCCTTCCATCCTCGCCGCCCCCGGCCCGGTCCTGCTCACCTCCAACAAGGCCGCCGGCGACGCCTACACCGCCACCCGGGACGCGCGCTCCGCCGTCGGACGGGTGTGGTCGATGGACCCACAGCAGATCGCGCACGCCGCCCGCGAGATGTGGTGGAACCCGCTGGCCGACGCCAAGACCCTCGACGGCGCCGGCCGCTTGGCCGGGCACTTCCTCGCCGCGTCCGTGGACGCCTCCCAGCAGGGCGACTTCTGGTCCAAGGCCGGATCCAACATACTCAGCCAGTTGTTCCTCGCCGCCGCGCTGGACGAGCGGCCGATCACCGACGTGATGCAGTGGCTGGCCTTCCCCGCCGACCGTGGCCCGCTGGACGTCCTGCGCGACCACGGCTTCGCGGCCGTCGCCGCCCAGCTCAAGGGCACCGTGGAAGGCCCGCCCGAGACCCGGGACGGCATCTACGAAACCGCCCGCCAGTACGCCGCCGCGCTCCTCAACAGCGAGATCGCCGCCTGGGTCACCCCACAGAAGGACGTCCCCGAGTTCCGCCCGTCGGAGTTCGTCACCTCCACCGACACCCTCTACCTGCTGTCCAAGGACGGCGGCGGCGGCGCCAGCGCGCTGATCGCGGCCTGCGCCGACTCGGTGATGCGCGCGGCGACCGCCCAGGCCGAGCGAGCCGGCGGGCGCCTGGACCCGCCGATGCTCGCGATCCTCGACGAGGCCGCCAACGTGTGCAAGATCAGCGACCTGCCCGACCTGTACTCCCACCTCGGCAGCCGCGGCATCATCCCGATCACCATCCTGCAGTCCTACCGCCAGGGCCAGAAGGTCTGGGGCGACGCCGGCATGGACGCCATGTGGTCCGCCTCCACCGTCAAGGTCATCGGATCCGGCATCGACGACCCCGACTTCGCCGACAAGCTGTCCCGGCTGATCGGCGACCACGATGTGGAGACCACTTCCACCTCGCGCTCCGAGTCAGGCAAGTCGACCTCGGTGTCGATGCGGCAGGAACGCATCCTGCCCCCGGACGCGATCCGCGCCCTGCCCAAGGGCACCGCACTGTGCTTCGCCACCGGCATGCGCGCCGCCATGCTCGACCTGCGCCCCTGGTACCTCGAACCCGGCGCCGACGAGCTGTCCACCGCCTCCGCCCGTGCGTCCAAGGCGATCACCGCGCGCGCTGTCGCCAAGCACTCCCCCCAGCAGAGCGACTACGACACAGCCACCTGATCCACCGACTCCCTCGAAAGCAGCATGGCACTCACCGACCATCACGACGTCTTCATCGGCGCGACCTTCGACGGGCACACCTTCCTCGTCCTCAACCGCCCGATCCCCGGGGCCGTCCACATGCTGACCGGCGCTGGCTTCACCGTCCGCCGGCACCAGGGCCGCACCCTCTACCTCTTGCCGCCCGATACCGCCGAGGACGCCCACGAGCGCGCCGGCGTCGCGGCGTACGGCCTGATGGCCCACACCCACGACCTCGTCGACCTGGCCTGGACCACCCGCCATTACGACGGCGGGCAGAATCCGCCCGATGTGACGTTCCAGTTCACCGACGGCACTGTCACCGCGACCGCCGCCACGGACGCGGCACACGCCGTCCTCGTCCGCCACGGCTTCACCACCACCGGACAAGAACGGCACTACCTCCTGACGGACGCCCTCAGCGAGCGCACCACCCTGCACGCCGTGGTCAGCGCCGAGGCCCACCTGCACGCCCACGGCGTGAGCGTCCACGTCGACCTCGGCATCGCCACCGTGGCGGACATCCCGCCGGCCCCGCCTCGCCCCAACCCCGAGCCCATGTCGGCGCCCAATTCCGCAGTCATCCGGCGCACCCGCTGACCGCCCATACGCCCCTCTCGGAGCCCTATGCATCCCATCGACCTTGAGGCCGAGGCCACACGGCTGCGCACCCTCGGCAGCGACTTGGAGGACCTGCACAGCACCATCCTCCACCTGCGGCTGCAGCCCGGCACCGACGCCCGGCAGAAGATCACTACGGCGATCGTGACCACCAACCGGCTGGTCGAACGCGCCCTGGAGCGTCTGGAAGCACTCGCCCGCAGCCAGTACACCGCGGTGCCCGGCAGCCGTCCCTCACTGGAAGCACTCGCCTCGGTCGTCCACACCGCCACCACCGCCGCCGGCTACCTGGCCACCGCCCTGAGCGGCAACCCGGCCGGGGGAGCCCCGTTCCCCGGCTGGACCGGCGGCCAGGACACCCGGCACCAGACGGCGTCCACCGCACTCCCCAAGCACCTCGCCAAAGCCGCCCACCAGCTCGATCTCGCCTTCACCGGCTGCTACTACATCGCCCGCGGCATCCCCCAAGATGTTCGACAGCATTCCGGGCAGCAGCGTGCCGTCACAAGGCCCAGGCTCTCCGCCACCCAGTACGAGGCGCTCGTCCGGCTGTCCGAAGGCGGCGGCCAGCTCCACAACAGGGGCCGCTTGGCGATCCGGGCCATCGACGCAAACGGTCGCACCCTCAACCAGGCCGCACTGAGCGCCCTGGTCAAGCACCAACTGGTCACGGTGGACACCCCCACCTCCCCGTTCACGGGGCAGCGCCTGGTGGTCACCGAGGCGGGCCGGCAGGCCGTGGCCGCGTACGAGCCCTCCGTCTCTCCCGTCCGGCCGGCAGCCCCCGCTGGCGCCCCGGCGGTACGGCGAGGACGATGACGAGCTTCGCTCCCTCCGACCGTGTCCTGGTCTCCCCGCGTCACCTGGCAGGTGGCGGAGCGGACCGGCTCGGCAGCGCCCTCGGCCCGCTGATCACCCTGTTCGGCTGGCATCACACGCACGATCCGCACACCGGGCACACTGCCCTGACCAGCCCCTGTGAGAGCCTCTTCGTCGACTTCGACCCCTGCGACCCGCGCGGCGTCTGGTGGCGGATCATCCACCATGAGCCCTACTGGCAGGCCCGCTTCACCCGGCAGACGCCGATCGAGGCGATCGCCGCCGTCACCCAGGTACTGCCCCAGTCTCTCGGCGACCGTCGGCACGCAGAGCGTATCCCGCTCACCACGAGCAGCCTCGCACAGACCGCCCGTCTCACCGACTGGGCCGAGACCCGCGACGGACAGTCGACGACGTTCACCTCCGCCGACGGGCACTGCACCCTCACCCACCAGCCGGACGATCACCTGCGCTGGCACATCCGGCACTCCTTGTTCGACGGCTTCGACACCGACTGGAGTGCCGCCTTCACCCGCGCCGCCCCCGCCCGGCTGGTCGCCCAGTTCTTCGCCCACCTGACCGCAGACACCCCGGTCGAGCGGACGTACGGCGACCTGCCCTACCTGGCACAGCGCTCCAGCGACGCACTGATCACGCCCGTCCACGGCGCGGCGGTCAACCCGCATGTCCACCACGCCCTCGCCCGCGCCGTCCACCCCCAGGGCCGCCCTCGTTGACGCGGCGCCCGCGACCGTCTCGGAGAAGATGACGTCCGTTCCTTCCCCGCCCGAGCGCCTGCTGGCCCTCGACGCCGACTTCACCCGGCCCCACGACATCCCGCAGTCGGCCACGCTGCTGGACGGTCCCCGACCGGCCGGTCCCCTCGTGCAGCACATCTCCCGCACGCAGGCCATGGCCCGCGGCGCTCAGGACGTGCGGGACGCTGCGCAGGCCGTGCCGCACCTGCACCACGCCCTCGCCCGCGTCGGCCTGGACCGCACGGTCCAGCTCGCCACCCTGGCCACCCTCGCCGCCGACCACCTTCTGTACCTGCCCTCGAATCACTTCTCGGCACTGAGTGGGCCGGGCCCGCAGCACCACCGCCGTCCGCGCCGGCACCGAAGACCCCCGACCCGTCCCGAAGGGGCGGCAGCGGCCCGCCCTGGGCCCTGGCTCCGCCCGCCGCCGCTGACCCAGCCCACCTCACGGACCCACTTCCGATGACGAAATCACCCGACTCCGACCCCACCCCCATGTTCGACGTGGACGCGCCCGCGCCGCTGACGCCGGTGGAGCAGTTGCTGGCCCTCGCCGACCTCTACACCCGGCACAACGACCGGATCGACCTGCTGTTCGCCGGCCGTTCCACCGTCGCCCCGGATGTCTTCGTCTCCTCCGCCCGCGGGCTGGAACGCGAGATGCTCGCCTGCCTCAAGACCATCCGGCAGCAGCGCCTGCCCGCCCGGGAGCCGGTGCCCAGCGCCGTCGTGCGGCTCAAGCAGATCGCCCACCTGACCAGCGGCGCCACCCGCTACCTCACCTCCGCCCAGCAGGCCCTGCCCGCAGGCGATGGGGAACCCGGGCGCCCCGATCCCCGCCGCAGGTTCGGCCAGCACCTGCGCCTAGCCCGCGAACTCACCGCCCTCGCCCCGGCGACCATCGTCGAGTCCGCCCGGCACATCGCTCCCAGACTGCACAACAGGGCACGCACCAGCACCACCGTTCCCGGCATGGCCAAAGCCCAGCGCGACACGCTCCTGGAAGTCGCCCGCGGCCACGTCAGCCTCACCGAGCAGAACGGGCAGCCCGACTACGGCAACACCGCGACCGTCGACACCGACGTGCTGCATCACCTGGAAACCCAGGGATGGGTCACCCGCGAGCCCGGCTCCGCGCCCCCTTTCTTCCCCGGCGGACCAACGCGCGACCGGCTACGTCTGACAGCCCTGGGACTCCCAGTCCTCAGCACGGTCGTCGACGCACCCCTGGTCGTCAGCCTGCCCACAGCCCGCCCCGCCCCCGCCCCGGCTGCGACCACCGCCGCACGCACACGCCGCTGACAGCGCCGCACGCTCTCGCCACGTCTGTCCCGCAGCCCCGTCCACGTCAGGAAGTCCCCGATCACCGACTCGCCCACGTTTCTCTGCATCTCGCTGGGAGCCGGCGTCCAGTCCAGCGCCATGCTCGCCCTCTCCGCCAACGGCGTTCTCCCCAAAGCCGATTACGCGATCTTCGCCGACACCGGCTGGGAACCGAGAGCCGTATACGACCATCTCGACCGGCTGGAGCGGGAGATCGCCGCTCCCGCCGGAATACCGGTCCTGCGGGTGTCCTCCGGCAACATTCGCCAGGACGCCCTCGACCCGGCGCACCGCTTCGCGTCCATGCCCCTGTACATCCTCAACCAGGACGGCAAGCAGGGCATGACCCGGCGCCAGTGCACCGGCGAATACAAGATAAAGCCGATAAAACGACAAGTAAGGGGACTCCTCGGATACCCCTATCCGCAGCGCATCCCGAGGGACGTCTTCGTCGAGCAGTGGGTCGGCATCTCCACGGACGAGTTCCACCGCGCCAAGGACGCCGACGTCCGCTACATGCGCAACCGGCACCCGCTGATCGACCTCGGGTGGTCCCGAAGCGACTGCCTCCGGTACCTCACGTCCGTGGGGTTCGCGGACACGCCGAAATCGAGTTGCCTTGGGTGTCCGTTCCACGGCAACGCGCAGTGGCGGCACATCCGCGACACCAGCCCCGACGAATGGCAGGACGTCGTCGCCTTCGACGCCGCCATCCGCGCGGGCAACGCCAGGGCCAACGCGAGCGGCAACCCGCTGCTGGGGGAGGCGTTCCTGCACCGCTCCCGGGTGCCGCTCAGCCAGGCGCCGATCGATCACGTCACCGCCGCCGAGTGGGCCGCGCGCCAGGACGCGCTGCCCGACACCGATCCGGAGGAATGGGAGCGGGGCGTCGTGGACGGCTGCTCGCCGTGGGCGTGCCGCGGGGAGGCGGATGCCGCGCTGACACGGGACGATGTCGGACTGGCCTCTTGACCGTCCTTGATCTGTTCGCCGGTCCGGGTGGCTGGAGCCACGCACTGTCCGTCCTCGGCGTGCGGGACATCGGTCTGGAGTGGGACGAGTGGGCCTGCAAGACCCGGGTCCGCGCGGGCCAGTTGACCTTGCGGACGGATGTCGCCCTGTATCCGGTGTGGCCGTGGGTCGGCCGGACACGGGGGCTGATCGCGAGTCCGCCGTGCCAGGCGTGGTCGATGGCCGGCAAGCGCCTCGGGCTGGTGGACCAGCCGCTGGTGCACCAGGCCGTCACCGACCTCGCCGCCGGCCGGGACACCCGCGAGCAACTCCTCGCCGCCTGCCGGGACCCCCGCTCACTGCTGGCCGCCGAGCCGATGCGCTACCTCCACGCGCTGAACACGGTGGGCGAGCCCGAGTGGGTGGCGATGGAGGAGGTCCCCGATGTCCTGCCCCTGTGGCGGCAGTACGCGGCCGTCCTGCGCCGCTGGGGGTTCTCGGTGTGGACCGGCATCCTCAACGCCGCCGACTACGGCGTTCCCCAGACCCGCCGCCGGGCGATCCTGATCGCCTCCCGCGTCCGCACCGCCCAGCCACCCGAGCCCACCCATGCCCAGGTCGCGGAGCCGGAGTCGCTGTTCGGGCCGGGCCGCGCCCGGTGGGTCAGCATGGCCGAGGCACTCGGCTGGGGCGCCACCGACCGCCCTGTCCCCACCGTGTGCGCCGGCGGCGGACCGGGCGGCGGACCCGAACCCTTCCCCTCCGGCTCCCGCAAGACGCTGTCCGACGCCCGCGACCGCGGCACCTGGACACCCCGCTCCGGCGGGGGCGTCCCGCGCTCCCGCCGCGCGGGCGGGTGGAAGTCACAGCACGGTATCCCCGACCCCGCGTGCACTGCCGGAGCCCACCGCTGGTCATGGTCGCTGCGCAGCAACAACCAGGCCAAGGCCACCGTCCGTCCGCTGTCCGAGCCGGCGGGCACGCTGTTCTTCGGGCATCGCGCGAACGAGTGCACATGGATTGCCGAACCGGCCGGCCACGGGCTGGGAGAGCAGGAGGAGTGCCCGGTGGTGCCGGAGCCGATCCGGATCACCGCCCACGAGGCCGGCCTGCTGCAGACCTTCCCCGGCGACTACCCCTGGGCGGGGAACAAGGGCCAGCAGTTCTCCCAGATCGGCAACGCCGTCCCCCCGCTGCTCGCCGCCCACCTCCTCGCCCCGCACCTCGGCGTCCCCCTCGGCCCCGACGACTTCACCCTGGCAGCCTGATGCCCCACCCTCGCGTCCCCGACCCGGACGACGACACCCCGCTTCCCGCGCCGCAGCCGGTGTTCCACGTCGAGCAGGCCCTCCTCGGAGCCCTTCTCCTGGACCCTCACCGACTCGGTGACATCACCGGCATCACCGCCGACTCGTTCTCCACCGCCGCGCACGCCGCCCTGTTCACCGCGGTCAGCACGCTGCCCGCCCCCGACCCGGCCGAGCACGTGAAGAACACCCACTGGCTCGACCAGGTCCTCGCCACGGCCGGCGAACAGGTACGCGGGCTGACCGCCTCCTACCTTCACACCCTCATCCAGGTCTGCCCCTGGCCCCGGCACGCACCGGCCTACGCGCGCATGATCGAAGCTGAACACGCCCGCCGCCGCCTGCGCGCCGCCGCCGAGCACCTCCTGACCACCGTGCACGACACCGCCCTCCCGCACCCCGTCGACACGGTGCTCGCCGAGGCCGACACGCTCGCGACGGTCGTGGACGACATCGCCGCCCGCTTCCCTCCCCGCGCCGGCGTCCTGCCCCGCACCCCGGCGCCGCCGCCGGCCTCCACCCACCCTGACGAAGCACTGGCGGAGGAGCAGGCGCTGCTCGCGACCGCCGCCGCCTGCGCCGCGGACATGGAGTCGGTTCGGTGGCTGGTCCCCGAGGATTTCACCGTCCCGCTGCACGCCGGGCTGTGGCAGTGCCTGACCGCCCTGGCCCGCCGCCAGGAGCCCGTCGACCCCGTCACCGTCCTGTGGGAAGCCCAGCAGCGCGGTTTGCTCGACCACACCACCACGCCAGCCCAGGTTCTGCGCCTCCTGGCCCAGCCGCAGGTGTCCCTCGGACCCTGGGCCGAACGAACGCTGCAACGCTCGCTCCTGGCCACCGCCGCGCACACCGGCCGCCATATCCAGGCATACGCCGCCGACCCGGCCACCACACCGTTCCAGCTCGTCGTCGGCGCCCGCCGCTCCCTCGCCGACCTCCGCGCCATCCGCACCCGCTGGCACCACGCCACCACCGCGGTGGAGACCCGACAACCACACCGGAAGCCTGCCGCCCGCGCCGGCCCCCCGACCACCACGGCCGCGCGCGCCCCCCACATCCCCCGATGACCCCCCACGAACACGCCGGTGGCCGGACCCCCAGGTCCGGCCACCGGCAGGAAAGACAACGCCCCGCCATGAGCGATACCCCCGCCCTCGACGCGCACGTCCGCCTCGACACCCACCCACGCCATCCCAGCGCCGTCGTCGCCACCCTCACCGGCACCGACCGGCACATCCCCCACGCACATCTGAGCGTGCGCGGCTTCGACCACGTCGACGAGCGCACGCTGGTGATGGCCCGCATCGACCACGAGGAGCCCTACTGGGCCGAACGCGCCGCCCACGACCTGACCTCCCTGAACATCACCGTGGCGGTCACACCCGGTCTGCGCGAGGCCATCGACGACGACTGGACCTGGGCCAACTACCCCTACCCCTGGTGCAACCGCCAGGAGATCCGGCAGGTCTCCGACGAAGCCCAGAAGATCTACGACGACATCCGCCACGGGCGGCTCGTCATCCACGCCCACGCCCACGACCCGCACACCATCGTGGCCGTCGGCTCCTACCGCGACGGCAGCAGCGTCACCCTTCACGGAGAGAATCACCTGCGCACCGTCGAGCAGACCTTCGAAACCGCCGCCGAGGCCCTCGCCGACTTCCACGACCAGCACGGGGAGGCGGTACGTCCCGGGCCCGCTCCCTCGACCGACGTCGAACTACAGGCAGAACAAGCCCGCAGCCCCCTGCACTCCCCCGGCCTCACCGAACCCGAACCTGCCGAGCAACACCCCGAGACAGTGCCCGCCTACGCCGCCGACCCGGCCGACCACGACACCGTCCTCGACGCGTTCGTCACCGGGCACCGGGACTGGGAAAAGTGGCGCACATGGTCCGATGACACCACTCATCTCGTTCACGAGGACCAGACCCTACGCGCCGAACTCGTCCACGAAGCCGGCCCACGCGAGACCGCCTGGACGTTCGCCGCCTACGAGACCCCCGTCTCCGACCGCATGTGGCACCTCACCCTGACCGGCACCACCCCCGACCCGCTCCTGCAGACCCTCCTGATCAGCCTCTCCCACGGCGACGCCTTCGACACCGCCCTCGGCAGCCCCGTCACCGAGAGGACCGTCTCCAGCGCCACTCGCCCTCTCACCGACGCCGGCTGGAACCACACCGTCGACGGGCGCTGGATCCGCTGGGAGAACGCCCAGGGCGACGCCGGCGTCCAGTTCGACGCCTTCGCCGCCCAACACCCCAGCACTTCCGCCACCTGGACCCTCTGGGCCGGCCCCAGCATCGACCGCCCCACCTGGGCCGTCCACGCCTCCCCCTACACCCCCGCACCCCTCCTGGCCACCCTCACCGAAAACCTCGCCCACGGCACCGGCACCCGCACCCGCACGAAGCCGACAGCACCTCGCGCACCCGCTCGCCCCAGGACCACTCCCCCCGGCCTCCCACAGCCCACCACCCACCACTCCGCCAACCGGACCCTGCAGAGGGCCAAGCCATAAGCCCGATGAGGGCCGGCCCTCTCACATCGCGGTGGCCTGAACTGGCCATTGCCGACAACTCACCGCGCCCCAAACCCACCCCCGGGCTCCGGACGAGGTCAAACACAGGCACTAGCCCTCCAAATAGCCCAGCTCCGCGTCGGGGCGACACGTCCCGCACGCTGCCACCCCGTCTGCGAGCGCGCGCAGTGCCTGGTCCCGGTCGATGCCCCTGATACGCCCGCTCCCCCGCGTCTTCCAACAGTCGCCGTGATGGACATGAGCGGGCTCCCCGTTCAGGCCCCGCTCCAGCAGCCAGTCGGGCGCGGGAGGCCGCGCGGCGGGGGCACGTTGCCGCCCGGCCTCCCGTATCTCAACCTCCGCGATCTTCCTGCGCACCCTGTCCAGCCATAGGGCGTGCCACGTCTCCAATACACGGAGCCGGGGCAGGTCAGACGGCAAATCGATCACAGGTTCGATTATACGCCTCGGGGCTTCGAGGCCGCGGCGCGACCCGCGCATCCCGCGCCGGCGAACACTGAGCGCTTGCCACCGACCTTGAGCGCGGGGGCCGCAAGCCGTCGACCACTACCACGCCTTGAGCAATCAGCTTCGGCCATTTGCGCGTCTCACTTGATGGTCACGCAACGCATTAATGCGATTTACGCATTTACCTTTCACGACGCCCGAGGGGCACCCTTTCGGGGGACGGTGACGCGGACACCAGAGGACTAGAATTTCACGCATTCTCATCAGCGCGTGAAATTTTCACGCCCTCGCGAAAGTAGGACGAAGCGGTTCCGGAGTGACCGGCAGGCGAGCGAAGCCGCCGGTAGAACTAGGAAAGCGAGCAGACCATGAGTTCAATCTTCAACGGTATCAGCGCTGGCGAGCTGGCGGGCGCATGCTGGATCAAGGCGTCCCGAAGCGACGGTGTGGGAGAGTGTGTCGAGCTTGCCGAGGTCGGCGAGAACGTGGCCCTTCGCAATTCAAGGGACCCTGAGGGACCGGCACTGATCTTCACGCGAAGTGAACTGTCCGCATTCATCGATGGTGCGGCCAAGGGGGAGTTCCGGCAGTTGGCTGGCTGAAATACTCTGGCCCTGACTTGATCCGGGCTGACCGGGCCGACGAAGCTGTCTCCGCTGCGGCGAGGTGCCGCTCACGCGCAAGGAGTAAGCATCATGTCTGCTCGGATCGTCAGGCTCCCGGGCCAAGGCAAGAAGTCGTCACGGTCCGCGCCGCATCCGCTGGCGCGGACCGTCGGCGCCCTGATGAAGCAGCACCGCGAGGAGATGGGCTGGACACAGGGGGACGCGGTGACCGCGGTACCCACGATGGGTTCGGTGCCCACCCTGAGCCGCTACGAGACGGCTAGTCAGCCACAGGATCCCAGCAAGGTCGAAGCGTTCCTCCGCGCCTGCCGCGCACCGGCCGAGGTACTGGAGGAGGCTGCGCGGTGTCTGCGCCGCATAAAGGATTCTCCGTCCTGGGCGAACCCGTCGGACGTCGTCTCGGAGCCGCTGGCCGGGTTATTCGCGCTGGAGGCCACCTCCAAGGTAATCCGCACCTACCAGGAGAACGTCATCCCGGGCATGCTCCAGACCCGTACGTATGCCAAGGCCCTGATGACGGATGTTGTCGACGCCCAGCCCACGGCTGAACGCCGGCGCATCTACCGCGAGTTGCTCGCCCGGCGACTGGAAATCCGGCTGCGCCGTCAGACGCTCCTGGACGAAGAGGACGCGCCCCTTTTCGAGGCGGTCCTGGCCGAGGCTGTTCTGATCATGGAAGTGGGCGGCAGAAACGTTCTTCGCGAGCAGCTCATCCAACTGCTCAACTTGGCGCTGCACCGGCCGCACATCCATATCCGCATCCTCCCGGGGACCGCTCTGCACCAGGGCACGGCTCTACACCCGTCGATGGTGCTGCTCAAACCGCACGATGAAAGCGTCGGGCGAGCCGTCTACCTGGAAACACGGAACCGTTCCGGAGATCTGCTGGTAGATGACGAGGAGATCGAGATGTACCAGGCGTCGCTGGACGATCTGTGGACCAGGACGCTGTCCAAGCAGGACACCACCGACTTCCTGGTGCACCACATCAAGCGGCTCTGCGACTAGCTGCCTCAACCGCTACCAATCCTTGCCACGCCGCCGTACTCAATCCACTCCTCGCTGCGCTGACGGGGAGCCAAGTCGCTGTCCGGCTGCCAGCGGGAGACCTCCACCGGCCCTTCCGAGTCCAGCAGCTCCAGCCCGTCAAAGAACCGGCTAACGTCGCCGATCGACCGGACCTGACCCCACCGGCCATCGGTGATGTCCGCCATGAAGTTCGTAACATCCGCCCGCAGTTCGGCATCATCACTCGCGAGTTGTGAGATGACCATGAAGCTGCCGGCCGGAAGACGGTCAGCGACCCGCCGCACCAGCTCCCACGGATCATCGCGGTCAGGGATGCAGTGCAGGACCGAGACGAACAGTGCGGCAACCGGCTGCTCCCCTTCCAGCAGCCTTCGCACCTCGGGACTGGCGAAGATGCGGCCTGTGTCGCGCATGTCTGCCCCCAGGACCGCCGTGGTCGCCGGGTCCTCGGCGAGCATCATGCGCCCGTGGGCAAGAACCATCGGGTCGTTGTCGATGTAGACGACCTGGGCCGCCCGGTCCACCTCTTGTGCCACCTGGTGGACATTGGGCTGCGTCGGCAGACCGGACCCATGGTCGAGGAACCGGCGCACACCATGATCACGGGCAAGGCAGCGCACGGCGCGGACGAGGAACGCCCTGTTCACCAACGCCAATTCGCGTGAGCTGGGGGCGATCCGCAGAAGTTCCTCACACGCATCCCGGTCAACCTGGTAATTGTCGGTCCCGCCAAGTAAGTGGTCATACATTCGGGCCACACTGGGCTTACTGACATCAATGATGAGCCGCTCCCCACGCTCTCGGCCACGTACACGTCCCCTCCGGACGCTGCGGAACCCCGAAGCCAGGCACGCATGTTATGAGGCCGGTCCGACTGACTGCTACCCGTTGCCACCATCGAGCGAAACACCGCCGAAGCGTTTCATGCGCGGCTTGCGCCCCCGGTGCTCCGGCGTACGTTTTCCCAGGTCAGGAGGCACGCGACACTGACATATGCCCGTGCCAGTCGAGTCGGCTCACCGTGCGCAGGGCACTCCGCCGGAGCAGTTCGAACGTGACGGGCGGTACGCCCATGGCGCATCCGCCCTGCACTGCTGTCAGCCCCAGCCTGTAATGCAGCAGGAACGCATCTGCTTCTGGAGGGCGCAGACTGTCATGCAGTACTCGGACGGCGGGCGTGCGCTTGGCGCTGGTGGTGGCACGCAGCAGAGGCCAGGCAGCGGCGCACGGAGCAGCACTGCGGAGGACGGTCGGCCATTGAGCCCCCACTTCCCTCAGGGCCGCGTGGGCGAGAACGGAGGCATGGTCCGTGACGCCTGTGACGGCTCCGGCGTACCGCCGGTAAACGGGCCAGTGATTCTGGCAGAAAGCGGTGAAGGTGGCGGCGGCACGCGGCCCCACAGCGGCAGGCAGACCGTGCAAATGGTCCTGGGAGCCTGAGGTGGTCCGAAGCCCAGGCCGGCTGGAACACAACATGGGAATCACCTGGCAGCTTGCATTTGGTGGTTCAGCCGAGGGAGGGGACGTCGGCATCGCGTGCCGGTAGGGGATCTGGTATCAGCTCAGAGACAGCGGCTGCCGCTTAGCGGCAGCCGCTGTCAGGCGTTGGACACCGACGGGGTTACTCGGTGCGGCGCACCCGCACATAGGTGAGCCCGCTGCGATCCCAGGCCGCCGCGGCCAGCACCGCGATCACCAACCTCGCGGGAATCGGCTCCGGCCAGACGGCGGCACCCGCGGTGACGCCGGCGGTCAGCGCCGTACCGAAGCGAAGCGTCAATGTGGTGACGCTCGCGACTCCGTTTTGCAGGACCGTCGAAATTGGAATGCTAATCTCGTGCGTTACCGGAAGGAAGCTTTCGATCTTCCGGCGGGCGTGCTGAATCATGCCCAGCTCCTCACATGGGTGTCGGTCTGGCACGTCTGGGAGGGCCCCGTCGCTGACTCCAACCAACTCGGGGCCCTTTCGCGCCTTCCAGCACGCTAATCGCCCTCCTCTCAGGATCACTGCTCGCGAAAATCGTGAAAACGGAAACGGACACTCCACCGTGAGGCGCACAGGACCTTTCAGAATGACCGAACTGAAACACGAAGGCGCCGCAGAATAGTCGATAAAGGTTGGTTTCCGATCATTACCGGAGAGAGACTCCTACCCGTACCGTGAAAACGCACCCCCGCCCCACCTGACAAGGTCACTCTTTCGGATGAAGTCGTGATCCACTCAGCTTTTAGGGGTGTGACCGAGATACACCCCAGAACGGCGAACCGTCGTTGGCAGCGTTGGCGATGACCTCGCGGCGGGCAGAGGGCTCCGCCCGAGCAGAGGTCACCCGGGTAGGGTGATGAGCTTCCGCCCCCAGGCGCCGCACGGCTCCTCCGCTCGCGCCGCCCGTCAGTCAGGGATGCGCTCCGCCGCACCAACAATTGCCGTGGCCCAGGACGCGTCCATCCTCATGCCAAGGCCCCGCTGAAGCTAGGGCCTGCTGTTCATGCAGTTCAGACGGCTGTCCTGATGCAGAGTTCAAGGATGGACTCTCCCGATACACGTCCGAACGATCGGGCGGCCGCATCCAATACGTCGGCGGCCGCGTCGAGCAGCTCCCGAGCGCGGTCCCTCCCAAGTCCCTCTGCTGTGGCGCCGGCGTCCGGGCCGGCGAGCGCGGCGATGGTCGGCAGAATGCGCTCGGCAAGTCCTCGCGGGCCTTGGAGGACGGTGGGGCGGGTGCGAGCCTGTGAGAACGTGACGGCGGCCGCGTCCTGGGCTGTCATCAGAGGCTCCGGGTCGTGCCGGAGCTGGCGGGCGCACTCCGCCACAGCGGGCAGGGCATCGACGAGTGCGTCACGGCGCGCCCTCCGTCGGGGGATCGGGAAAGGCAAGATCATCCATCATGCAAGATCATGCGCCGACAGAACCTAGAAGTGGTCGGGTAGCCAGGGCTCATGCTCCGTGGTGACGTGGATCAGTCCGGTGAGCGCTTCCTTCGATCTGGCGGTGATTCCAGCGAGGTGTGCTGAGGCTGCTGTGCGGTAGCCGCCGGCGTACCAGACGGCCAGTTGTCGGAGGGTGAGCCGGACTTCGCCTGCGGCATGTGTCTTGGTGAGCTGTCCGGCGCCGTCCTTCACTTTGAGCAGGTACCGGTCCCAGGTGCCGCCGTTCTCCCCTTCGATCTCCAGGGGCATGGTGATCTCGTCGGCGGCGGGCCATCCGCGCAGCCGAACCGCTTCCTGGGGGTCGAGGATGCGGAGCATCCACGGATGCCACGCTTCTGCTGTCGGCCGGTACCGGTGGAGGTTGTGCAGCAGCGCGGGGTAGGGAGGGAGCGCGGATCGCCGGAAGCGGATGGCGGGGGCGCGGGTGTGGTGGCTGGCGAGAAACGCCATCATGGCGGTGATGGCCTCCTCGTCGGCGGCCCAGAAGTCGTGCACGGTCAGCTCCATGCCGTGCCGTGCGCTGCGTTTCGTGGTGAGGGACAGCAGCCCGGTCGGGGACTGCTCCGGGCCGAACCGGTAGGTGGTGAGTTCCTGCTTGCGGTCCGTCCAGGCCGGCCACCACGGCGGGCGCAGCACAGCGCCGTTCCAGTGGCGGGCGAGGTGGCGTTGGATGTCGTCGGATTGCGGTGTCCGGCCGTGCGTGACGGGCAGCGCCGGCCGGGTGTAGGCCCGTTTGAGGTCGTCGGTGGCGATGGACCAGGCGAATACGGGGACGGGTGCCTCCCAGTGGAGCCGGCGGACGTATGCGCTGGAGGTCGTCCACAGTGTGGAGACCACCGCGCCCTGGTCGCGGAGGTGGCGGAGTCGTTCGGCGAGCATGTCGACGGAAAGCTGGGCGCCGCGTTCCTCGGGGGCGACACACCCGGCGCTGAGCAGGGCGGAGGGCACAGGTGCCCCGCCGAAGAACTGCGGGACCAGAAGGCCGAGGCCGCCGGCGATGACTTGTCCGTCGCGGAGGGCGACGCGGATGTCGGCGTGCTCGCGCAGGCGTGTGATGTCGCCGACGGGGTGGCCGTAGCTGCGGGTGGCGAGGGCGTCGTACTGGCTCCACAGTTCCTCGTCGGCCTTCACGATCTGGATCGTGTCAGGCATGTCGCCTCCCTCGTTCAGTAGTTGGTGCGGTCGCGGGCCGTCTCGGCGTCGACCGGGACGAAGAAGCTGCGGGTGAAGGTCATGACGGCCGTGCCGTCCTGGTTGTGGCCGGTGGTGCGGCAGGTGACGATGCCGGTGTCCGGGTGGCTGCGGGACAGGCGGCGGCCGGTGATCTCCGTCTGCGCGTAGAGGGTGTCGCCCACGAACACCGGGTGGGTGAAGCGGATCTCCTGGAATCCGAGGTTGGCGGTGGTCAGGCCGCTGGTGCTGCGTACGGTCATCCCGCCGACGATGTGGAGGGTGATGCTGCCGCACACCACGGGCCGGCCCCACTCGGTGCGGCTGCTGTAGTGGGCGTCGGTGTGGATCGGGGCGTCGTTGCCGCCGAGTGTGGTCATCAGGACGTTGTCCGCCTCGGTGAGGGTGCGCCCGGGCCGGTGCTCGATGACGAGTCCTTCGTGCAGTTCGTGGTAGCCCGGGCCGACCACTTCCCGGTAGCGGCCGGCGTTGATCAGCCGGTATCCCGCGGGCGCGGGAACGCCGGGGGTCACGCGCCCACCTCTCGTGGCGTGTGGGCCGCCGCGCGGGCCAGCAGGGCCTGGGCGGCTTTGACCATGGGCGGGCCGACCATCTGTTCCCCTACGCGGATGATGCGGCCCCCGGCGTCCGCGGCGGCGGCCACGATGGCGCGGGCGGCGGTGATCTGCGCGCCGGTGGGGGTGAACACGTCGGTGACGATGGGGATCTGGTCGGGGTGTACGCAGCACTTCCCGGTGAAGCCGAGGTCCCTGGCCCGTTCGGATTCGTGCCGTAGCGCGTCCAGGTCGTCCAGGTCGAAGAACGGGGAGTCGATGGCGTGGATGCCTGCGGCGGCGGCGCTGGTGACGAGCGCGGACCGGGCGTGCAGCACGGCTTCCCATGCCTGGGAGCAGCCAGTGGCGGTCGCGTAGTCGGCGGTGCCGAACACCAGGCCGGCGATGCGGTCGGCCCGTGCGATCGAGGGCAGTTCCTCAAGGGCGCGCGGGGTCTCGATCAGGGCGTACAGGTGTGGCGTGTAGCCGGGTGCGTCGAGGGCCCCGGCGGCGATCTCGATGTCCCGGGCGGACTCGGCCTTGGGGATCAGCACGAGGTCCGGCCGGGCCGGGTAGTCGGCGATGGCTGTCAGGTCGAGGATGCCGTCGCGGGTGGTCGGAGAACTGATCCGCACCCCGCGCACGGGGCCGGCCGCTGCCGGGGTGGTGAAGAACGCGGCGGCGTTCTGGCGGGCCTGCGGCTTTGCCGCGGCCGGCACGGAGTCCTCCAGGTCGACCAGGGCGACGTCCGCACCGCTGCGGTGCGCGGCCGGGAAACGGGCGGAGCTGTGGCCGGGCGTGATGAACCACACCCCGGCCGGGGCAGGTGTCCGCGTCATCGGCTCGCCCTCTGCTCGGCCAGGGTGCGGGCCACGTCCGGGATGAGGTCCTCCTGCCCGGCGATGGCCCGGCGCCGGCCGAGTTCGGCGAAGATGTCCCAGGGGTGCACGCCCTCCTGCTCGGCGGCGGCCAGGACGGGCCTTTTGAAGCCGGAGAACACGCCGGCCAGCCCGGAGGCGAGGCTGGTGGAGTCGATCACCGGCGGTGCGGGCATCAGCGTCTTCTCGGCGAGATCGGCCGCGTCCGCCAGGCGCCGCAGGTCGATCCCGGTGCGGTGGCCGTAGCGCTCCAGCACGGCCACGAGGACTTCGAGCTGGGTGTTGCCCGCGCCGGCCCCGAAGCCTCGCGCGCACGCGTCGATCGTGCGGGCGCCGGCCTGGACTGCCGCCACCGAGTTGGCCACGGCCATACCGAGGTTGTTGTGCCCGTGGAAGGCGACCGGCACGTGCACCGCGGCGGTGATGGCGGTGATCCTTTCGGTGACGTCGGCGGGCAGGTAGTGGCCGGCGCTGTCGAAGACGCACACCGCCTGCGCGCCGTAGCCGGCCATCAGCGGGCACTGCTCGGCCAGGTCGCCGGGGCTGGTCATGTGGCTCATCAGCAGCACCCCGTGGGCCTCGGCGCCGAGTTCGCGGATGACGCCCAGGTGGCGTTCGGTGACGGTGGCCTCGGTGCAGTGCGCGGCAACCCGCACGATGTCGACGCCGTGCCTGATGGCGGTGTGCAGATCGGCGGTGGTGGCCCAGCCGGGCAGCATGAGAGCGGCCAGCCTGCTGCGGGTGAGGGCTTCGCGGGCCGTGGCGAGCATCTCGTCATCGCTGAGCCTGCCGTGGCCCACTTGAAGGGAGGATGCTCCGAGGCCGTTGCCGTGGCCGACTTCGACCACGGGGACACCGGCCGCGTCGACGGCGGCGGCGTAGGCGCGTATCTGCTCGCGGTCGAGCTGGTGCCGTACGGCGTGCTGGCCGTCGCGCAGTGTGGGGTCGTGGACGGTCACCTGGGCCGGTGCGGTCATCGGGCGATCTCCTTCGGCGCGAGGGCGTGCTGCTCGGCGGTGTGGATGGCGGCGGCGCTGAGCACTTCGAGGTTTCCGGCGTGTACCGGCATGCGGCCGCGGGTGGTGGTCACCTCCGCGATCACGCGGATGATGTCGTCGGTGACGGTGCACGAGGTCACCCGGTAGCCGGGCACCATGGTCCGCATGGCGGTCGCGGCCGTTTCCACGATGGTGCTGACCGGGTTCTGCTCCACGCCGGGGGCCACCATCGTCATCGTGATGCGGAACGGCTGCGGTGGTGTGGCCGCGGAGATGTTGAGCATCGTCTTGACGGCGGGGGTCCGCGTGAACTGGCGGATGGCGCCCTGGGTCGTCTCCACGTACTGGTCCAGGTTGAGGCGGCTGGCCCGGCCCACACTGACGCTGGCGGCGGTGGCCACCATCTCCACGTACTGGGGCCGGTAGTGCTGGGCGAGGGCGTGCAGGACGGGGATGGCGGCCTGCCCGCCGCAGGAGATGAGGCCGATGTGCTGGTGTTCGGCTGCCTGGGTGCCGTTCACGGTGGGCACGATCAGCGCACTGCTGCGTGTGGGGGTCAGGTCGATCAGGACCGCACCGGTGCCGGCGAGCCGGCCCCAGTGTTCCGGGTGCTCGAAGGCGTTGGTGGCGTCGAAGACGATGTCGAAGGACTGTCCCGATCCGAGCAGCGCGGTGACGCCGCCCGCGGCGGTGGCGCAGCCGAGGCCGGCGGCTTGGTCCAGTCCGCGGCTGTGGCGGGTGCGGCCGACGACGAGCCGGCAGTTCAGATGCGGGGAGTGCCGCATGCGCTCGACAAGGTCGAGGCCCAGCAGTCCGGAACCGAGGACGGCCGTGTTCAACACGGTGTTCGCAGGCATGTGTGCTCCCTGAAGGCGGTGGGTCAGAGGGCCCGCACTTGGACGGCGGGGAGCCGGGTGGAGGTGGCCCGGAAGGTGGTGCCAGGGGTCAGCGGGAGACTGGCGTGTACGGAGCCGGCCAGGATGATGTCGCCGGCGCGCAGGGTGGTGCCGAGGCCGGGCAGGCGGTGTGTCAGCCAGGACAGGGCCTGAAGCGGGTCGCCGAGGATGTCGCGTCCCTCCCCTCTCGCGACCGCCGTGCCGTCCGCCTCTGCCGTGATCTGCTCTTGGGCAAGATCCCACGATGGGGTGAAGGAAACAGGGCTGCCGGTGATGACGCCGGCGCATGCGGCGTTGTCGGCGATGCTGTCGACGAGCGTGATGTTCCAGCTTCTGAAGTGGGTGTCGAGGATCTCGAAGGACAGGAACACCTCCGCCACGGCCTTGCGGACGGCGTCCGGGCCGCAGGGCCGCGCGATGTCGCGGCCGAGCCGGAAAGCGATCTCCGTTTCGATCCGCGGGTTCATGAAGTCGGCCGAGCGCAGCCGGGCCCCGCTGGCGGCGACCATCCGGTGGATAACAACCCCGGAGTCGGGCTCGTGAATGCCCATCTGCTTCTGCATGGCGGCCGACGTGAGACCGATCTTGTGACCGGCGATCCGGGCCCCCTGCGCGACCTGCTGCCGCACATTGATCTGCTGGATCCGGTAGGCGTCCGGCAGGGACAGGCCCGGAACGCGTTCGGACAGCAACCGGACCGGGGTGCGGGTGCGGGCGGCTGCGGCCAGTTCCTGGGCCAGACCGGCGAGCACCTCCTCGCCCACCGCGGAGCCGGTCCCTCCCGCTGCGGCCGGATGCCGGGTACCGCTCTGGGACTTGGCCGTCATCTGCTACCTCCTCAAGTGATCGGTCGGCCTGCTCGCTGTATGGCGCGCGGCGAGCACCGGCAGGAAGTCGGCGCTGCGGCCGCCGAGGCCCGCCACGTCGCCAGCCGACCGGATGAACGCGAGGCGGTCCAGCTCCGGAGTGCGGCCCTGGGCCCTCTCGGCGGCCACGAGCGCCGTGTACTGCTCGCCCAGCGCCTCGGCCGGGCAGGCCGGTGCACGGAAGTGCACGCCCACGTTGCCCTTGTCGCCTCGGGTCACCGCCCACAGCTCCATGTCGCCGCAGGGGACGTTGTGCCCGATCTCCTCGGCGAGTTCGCGGGCCGCGTGGCGGCGCAACGCCTCCATGTCCAGAGCAGCGCCCGTCTCAGGGGGTTCGATCGTCCCGCCGGGAAGTTGCCAGCGGCCGGGAGCCGCCGTGGACGACGCCATGCGCCCCACCAGCAGCCGGCCGTCATCCGTGGGCTGAGCCACCGACACGAACACCGACGGCGCGGACACCGCATGGACAGGGTCCAGGCGCAGGACGTACAGGCGGTAGGTCGCCCGGTACCAGGTCACCAGCAGCGTGTCCGAACTCTTCCGCTCCAGCCCCGCACACACCACCGTCGGCCCGTCGAACAGCGCCGGATTCGCGGCGACAGCCTCCTCCCACCCGCGCGTCATGGCCACGATCTGCTCGTCAGTCAACGGAGGCGGAGCTGTCTCCCTCAGGAGCAGCCGGCGGACTCCAGGAAAAGCAACCGCGGCTGCGGGGAACTTCGGTTGGGTGGACATCGAAACCTCCTGATGGGCGCCCTGCGGGCAAGGCTGATCGAGAACGCGGAACACGGGTACGGCAGCGGGCCCCAGACCGTACCCGCCGCCCAGGGGCACCGCGCACCGGAACCGGCCGCCTGAGAAGAGGCCGCCCCGCGAACCAGTCCCCCTCCTCGGCCCGGATGAGGACGGCGGCCGTGGGTGGACCGCCAGGACGAGAGTGCGCTCACCCGTTCGACGCCGTCCACCGCCCGAGGGGGGTCCCGAGGGGGTCCCGTTACCGCAAAGGAGTCACCGGCCCTCGCGCTGAGTGATTCGATGGAATGCGTGGACGAGACCACCCCGCACCCTCTGATCGTGGCGCGCCTCGCGGCCGAGATGACCATGGAGGAATTCGTCTCCGGAATCCGTGCCGCGGCCGCGCGGCGCGGTCTGCGCTCAGGTACGGACGAGGCACGGGTACGCAAATGGCAACGCGGAGCCGCGCAGCCCAGCGAGGAATCCCAGGTCTACATCGCCGAGGCCCTGGGCTGGCCCGCGGACATCGTCCGGGCCGACGACTGGCCGAACTGGCTGCCGCTCACCACCAACGGCGTCGTCCCGCTCGGCCCGCGCAGCTCCGTGCCCGCCCTACGAGAGGCATTCCGAACAGCGATGCAACGCCGCACGTTCCTCACCATCTCCAGCACCGCGCTGTCCGCCCTGGCCGCAGACTGGGCAGCCCTCCCCGGCGACGCACTCGCACAGGCCCACAACGGCAAACCGATCGGCGAGGAACTCCTCTCCTTCCTGGAAACTTCCGCGCAGCACCTCACCGGCCTCGCCACCGAACAACGACAGCACACCGCAACCCTGCTGGCCGCCCACCTGGCCACAGTGACCGACCTCCTCGAACACGGCCACTACACGCCCGCGTCAGCACTGCGCCTGCACACCCTGGCCGCCTCTCTGGCACAGACCGTCGCATGGCACCAGTTCGACCAAGGCCGCCACACCCACGCCAGCCAGCACTGGATCGCCGCACTGCACAACGCACACGCGGTCCAAGACCACGACATGGGCGCCGGCCTTCTGAGCGATCTCGCCTACCAGGCCACCTGGCGCCACGACCACACCACAGCGGCCACCATCCTCAACCGGGCCCTGATGCGCGCCGAGAACCCGGCCGCCCGCTGCCTGCTCCAACTACGACTCGCCCGCACCATCGCAGCCCGCCGCGACCCGAGCGACCGCCACACCGTCCTGCGCGCCCTCGCCGCAGCCGAACAGCACCTCACCGACGCCGGCACCGACCGGCCCGCCTGGTGCGCCTGGATGTCCGAAGCCGACCTCGCCGTGGACACCGGCCAAGCCCTCCTGGACCTCGGCGACACACACCGTGCCCACCAACTGATCACCGAAGGCGAGTCGCTGCTGCCCGCGGCCCGGGACAAGACCCGCGGCGTCTTCCTGGCCTACCGGGCCACAAGCTACCTCGATCAGAAAGAACCCGAACCCGCAGCGGAAGCCGCCACCCAGTCCCTGCTCCTGGCCCGCCGTATCGGCGCCCCTCGCTGCATCAGCCTCATCGACAACCTCCTGCCCCGCTTCCAGCCGTACCACCGGGCCCAAGGCGTCGGCGAACTGCTGCAACTCGCTGCCTCATGAGCGGGCGGAACCCGGCCGCGCAAGGCCGGACGTGTCCGGTCTCCGCCCACTCTCCTTGCCACCCTGCTGTTCCCCTTCAGCCTGACGACAGCCGTCAGTAACGAACCCGGTACGAGAGGACCGCCACCTCACACGAAGCAACGGCCACACTCGCACCACCTCTGCTGTGGGCAAGACCGGTCGGAAGGCGGCCCCCAAAACCTGCACAACCGATCTGAGTGCTCAGCTTGACTCCGTCGGGGACTGGAAGGGGTTCTCCGCTCACCTGACCGAGACCTGTGCTCCCGACAGCCCCAACGTGATCACGGACGTGGCCACCACCGCGGCCACCACCCACGACAGCAAGGTCCTGCCCGGCATCCACACCCGCCTGGCCCGTCGCGGACTGCTGCCCGCCGAGCACCTGATCGACGCTGGCTACACCTCCCTGCGCCACCTGGAACAAGCCGCCCGTGACCACCAGGTCACCGTCTCCGGGCCGCTGAACAGCAACCCCACCCGCCAGCACCGTCGGAACGAGGGCTTCGCCCGGGACGACTTCCACATCGACTACGACCGCCAGCAGGTCACCTGCCCCCAGGGACAGGCCAGCGCCGGCTGGCACGGCCCCTACCCGACCTCCTCACCCACCGCAGCCCCGCTGATCGTGGCCAGTCGCTTGCCGAACCCGCGCCATTTGGCAGTGCTGGTACGTTCCGGCTTTGTCAGGGCCGCTCCCGCCCTCCCCGGCACCACCCGGATCAGGCTGCCCTCAGCCGCACTGACCTACTGCGACAGGCCAGAGGTGATGGTCCACCTCCACTCGAACCACAGCGCCTCACGGCGCAATCAAGATTCCCGACAGCGTCAGGCACTGAACGGCACCGGCACAGCACCCGCGTCTGCCCACTGGCGAGTGCCGTGCCGGGAGAAGCAGTCACAGACGTGCACGGCCACGAACAGGTCACCGGAGGTAACCTGCCCGCCGGGCCGCCGAGTTCACGGACCCGAACTTCCTGCTCTGCGCACACACGGGAGCGAACCGACAATTGGCGGGGGTTTCGCGACCGGCGCCACACCCGCCGCCCCCTCCGCAGGAGCTTCACTCACTCCCCTCGCCGTGATCACGCTTTCGGTATGCTCCGAGACGCTCCATTCGCACCACCGAGGGGGGAATCCTCATGCAGATCCGCCGTACCCTGACCACCGCCGCGACCACGGCTGCCGTCGCCGCGCTCGGCCTCGCCGCGGCCGCCCCCGCGCAGGCCGCGGAGTACACCTCCGCGCTGAAGATCAAGGGCGTGCAGTACGACGCCCCGGGCACGGACTCCAACAAGTGCTCCGGCGGCAACACCAAGAACGAGTACCTGGCGATCAAGAACTACTCGAAGACCAAGAAGGTGAACCTCAAGGGCTACGTCGTCAAGGACGCCGCCGGCAACTCGTTCACCTTCAAGGCCGGCCACACCCTCGAGCCCGGTGACTACGTCAGCCTGCGCGGCGGCAAGGGCACCGACTCCGACGCCAAGAACGTCGTCTACCGCCAGAACTGCAACTTCATCTGGAACAACGACAAGGACACCATCTACCTCCACAAGCCCGGCGGTGCCCGCGCCGACGTGCACTCCTACACCAAGAAGACCGACGACCGCGACGGCAACGGCTACATCAGGTACCACGGCTGACCCGCGGTGAGGCGACGGCTGCCCGCCGCTCGCGCAGCGCGGCCGGCGGGCGGCCGGGCGGGCGGGGGCGCTCTCCTTCGATGGAGTGAACCCGCGTGCATGCCTGTCCGGCCCGTCCACGGCAGCCGGTATCTGTGGTGCCGTGATGAAAAACGTGATGCGTGCCGCGGCCGTCGCCTCCCTCGCCGTCCTCCCGGTGACCGCCCCGGCGTCCGCTTCCAGCGAGACCAGCACAACGCGCGCGGCGATCGACTGCCCGGACGGCTACGTCTGCATCTACCCCGAGATCAATTTCGGCGGGCAGCCCTGGGTGCGGCGGGCAGTGGACGGCAGCGTGAAGGACCTGCCCTCCGCGATCCGGGACCGCGGCAGCTCGGTCCGCAACAACTCCGACCGCACCGCCCGCGTCTACGAGAAGCGCAACCACGCCGGCCGGTGGGTGTGCGTGACCCGAAGCGGCGGCTCCATCCATGACCTGCGCGGCTACAACCTCAACGACCAGACCCGCTCCCTGAAGATCAACCGCGACGACTGCGGCTGACCCCCAGCGTCACCCCGCGCCCGGGACCGGCCACCGGCAGCGCAGCGCGCCCCCGGCAGTGCGTGAGCCCGGGGGCGTTCGTCTGACTATCCGCCCCCGCGGGTGAACCTGTGCGGAATGCGGTGTGTCCGGGCCTCGCCGGCCGTTACGAAGATCTGGACCTGTCGGATCTTCTGCAAGAGGTGACCGTGCGTATCCTCGCCACTTTCGCCACCGTCGGTGCTGCCCTCGCCGCGCTCATCACCCCCGCCCACGCCGCTGACCCCGGCACGACCAGCACCCTGCCCGTGCGTTCCCTCCTGGAGGCCCTGCCCGTCCGGGAGGAGACCGGTGCGGGATACGACCGCGGGGCGTTCCGTCACTGGACGGACGCGGACAAGGACGGTTGCAGCACGCGTGTCGAGGTCCTCCTGGAGGAGGCCGTCAACGCCCCCGTGCTGTCCGGGCGTTGCACCCTGACCGGCGGCACCTGGTACTCCCCCTACGACGACACCTACGTCGACGGCGCCCGCGGCCTTGACGTCGACCACCTGGTCCCGCTGAAGGAAAGCTGGGATTCCGGCGCCGGCACCTGGTCGGCGGCCGAGCGCGAGGCATACGCCAACGACCTCGACGACCCCCGCGCGCTCATCGCCGTCACCGCCAGGTCCAACCGCAGCAAGTCCGACCAGGACCCCGCCACCTGGCAGCCCCCGGCCGAGGCATACCGCTGCAAGTACTTCTCCCACTGGGTGACCGTCAAGACCCGCTACAGCCTCGCCATCGACCCCGCCGAACAGGAAGCCCTCACCCAGCTCGCCGGCCAGTGCCCCAACGAACCCGTCACCGTCGAACACGCACGCTGACATACCCGAACCAGTGGACCTGTCCTGCCGGCAGGCCCACTGGCTGTCGGTGACCTTGATGTCGGTGTCGTAGGTGACCGGGTCGAGTGCGGCGTGGACGGTCCCCGGTGCGGGTCGTGGTCGCCGCGGTGCTGTTCACGACGACGTCGTGGCTGGTTAGCGGGCGACCGCGCCAGTTCATGGAGATGTGGGAGAACAGCCGGTGCTCGATCTTGTTCCACTTCGAGGTGCCCGGCAGCATGTGGCAGACCATGATGTCCAAACCTGTCTCGGCGGCCAGGGCGGCGAGTTCCCTCTTCCAGGCGCGGGTGCGGTAGCCGATGGACCCGCCCGCGTCCGCGGTGATCAGCAGACGGGTGGCGGCCGGATAGTCGTGCCGGCCCCGGGCCTGCCACCAGCAACGGATGGAGGCGGCGGCGAACGCGGCGGTGTCGTGATCAGTGGCGACTCTGACCCAGCCGGTGTTCGCGGCGATGTCACAGATCCCATACGGCGGGGAGGACGAAATCCTTCCCATCCAAATCAAAACCGGATTCGGGACACCCCCGCGTCGGCGGGGAGGACTGGTGCGACCAGACCCGCACCAACCCCTACGACGGAACACCCCCGCGTCGGCGGGGAGGACGGCCGGACGGGCTTGGGCCGGCTCGCTGCGATCGGAACACCCCCGCGTCGGCAGGGAGGACCCGCTGCCGGTCCCACGAGTCGTAGATCGCGCCGGAACACCCCCGCGTCGGCGGGGAGGACAACCCCCAGCCCAGGAGGACCTCCCGGACGGACGGAACACCCCCGCGTCGGCGGGGAGGACGGCGAGGGTGTCGGGGTGGACGTACCAGCCGTCGGAACACCCCCGCGTCGGCGGGGAGGACTACTGGCTGGCCTTGCCGAGCATCGCCGCGAGCGGAACACCCCCGCGTCGGCGGGGAGGACTATCGCTCAGACGGCAAGCACCGGACGAAGAACGGAACACCCCCGCGTCGGCGGGGAGGACGGCATGGGCTACTCCTTCACGTCGAATCCGTGCGGAACACCCCCGCGTCGGCGGGGAGGACTCCTGCAGGAACTCGCAGCCCAGCTCCGCCGACGGAACACCCCCGCGTCGGCGGGGAGGACGCCTCCACGACAGTCGTCTGTTCACGCGCCGCGGAACACCCCCGCGTCGGCGGGGAGGACCTCCAGGGCAAGGCGCAACAGCTCCGGCCGATCGGAACACCCCCGCGTCGGCGGGGAGGACATCTCCAGCTCGTACCGGGACACGCCCTCCGCCGGAACACCCCCGCGTCGGCGGGGAGGACGACTCGCGGCGCTCGCGGGCGTCGTCCAGCGTCGGAACACCCCCGCGTCGGCGGGGAGGACCCAACGGCATAGCGGATGACGAACTGCGGCGGCGGAACACCCCCGCGTCGGCGGGGAGGACGCCGAACTGCCCCCGGTCGATGGCCAGGCCGACCGGAACACCCCCGCGTCGGCGGGGAGGACGCTCCGGAAGGGGAAGTGACCATGAAGACGTCCGGAACACCCCCGCGTCGGCGGGGAGGACGATGCCGTCCTGGGCAACGTGCCGTACGGCAACGGAACACCCCCGCGTCGGCGGGGAGGACGGTGTCCCGCTCCGCGTCCGGCTCCTCGTCGCCGGAACACCCCCGCGTCGGCGGGGAGGACAAGTCAGGCTGGTGCTCCAGCTCCCCGTGCTGCGGAACACCCCCGCGTCGGCGGGGAGGACACCGGTCCGCAGCGGATCGCCTCGACCGCGCGCGGAACACCCCCGCGTCGGCGGGGAGGACCTCGCGCCTCCACACGTCGAACGGCATCCTCCGCGGAACACCCCCGCGTCGGCGGGGAGGACTCGTCCTGGAGCTGGAGGTCGCCGGGCATGAGCGGAACACCCCCGCGTCGGCGGGGAGGACGTCGTGACCGCCCACGCCCGCGCCGTCTGCGCCGGAACACCCCCGCGTCGGCGGGGAGGACCCTTTCTGACCTGCATCTCAAGAGAGGCTTTGCGCCTTCTTTGCCTTGCAGGGAACGCTGTGGCGTGACATACAGGACTGCACGTCGTCACCTTATCGGGGTGGGTGGCTGCAGCACTGCCGGCAGAGAGTGGTCGGATGCCGGTTCCGGCGGCGGTGCCTGTCCATAGGCTGGGATGGAGGCTGGGGGATGGCGAGGGAATGGGAAACGCCGGATGAGTCGGTGTGGGGGAAATCAAGGGGGCTGGACCCGGGGCTGCCGCCGTATCCGCTGATCAGACATCTGCTGGATGCTGCCGCGATGGCGCTGCACCTCTGGGATGCGTACTTGTCCGAGAACCAGCGTGTACGGATCGCCGAGGGAATGGGGCTGGCGGCCGATCTGGGACGTGCCCGGGCGGTCGTCGGGTTGTGTGCCGGTCTGCATGACATCGGCAAGCTGTCAGGGTTCCAATTCTGCTCTTCGCACGGGAGCCAGTACCTCAGCGCAGAGCTGCGCGGTGATCGCGCGAAGATGAGCACGGAGCGGTTCGGGCATGACGTGGTCGGCCTGCAGAGTGTGAAAAGGGTGCTGGCGGATCTGGGCCTTGCCGCCGAAGGGGAGTTTCGAGCCGCAGAGCGGCTGGCCGAGGTCATCGGCGGTCACCACGGGCGCTTTCACCGCGTCGAGAACGGCATCGCTCCGGCTTTTCTCGGTGGGACCACCTGGGCGCGGCAGAGGGCTGCGCACGCAGCCACGGTGTGCGAGTTGCTGGGGGCACCAGGTGTCCCAGGGGCGTTCAAGGCTCCGACCGCGGTACTGGTGACGGGGATGGTCATTCTTGCGGATTGGCTGGTCAGTCAAGAGGGCTATATTCGGGAACGGCAGCGAGGGCTTGAGCCGGCACTGGCGGATCATTTCGAGCGTTCCCGGAAGGATGCGCCCCGTCTGCTGGCCGAGGCCGGGCTGACGCGGGTGCAATTGCAGCGCAGGGGGTTTACGGAGGCGTACGGCATTCAGGGCGAGCCGAATCCGCTGCAGCGGTCCGTGATGGACGAGCTGCGACTGGCCGTGGGTGACGGGCGTCGCGGCGGCGTCTTCCTGGTCACCGCGGCCCCGGGGGACGGGAAGAGCGAAACGGCTCTGGAGGCCGAGCGGGTTCTGTCCCAGGCTTTCGGTACGCAGGGGTACGTGTTCTTGCTGCCGACGATGGCTACCAGTGATCAGATGCATGGACGAGTCGCGCATGCGTTGCTGCGTCAGTGCGGTGAGGATGCCGGGCTAACTCTGGTACACAGTATGGCCTGGTTGGACAGCGCTTATGCCGACGAGGACCTGGGTGTGCAGAGCGTGCTGACCGGTGAGGGTGACGAGGCCGGGGAGAGGGGCCGGAGGCCGGAGGCCGACATGCGGCCGCAGCGGTGGCTGCGCGGGTCCAAACGGCCGCTGCTGGCCCAGTTCGCGGTCGGTACGATCGACCAGGCCCTGATGGCGGTACTGCCGGTGCGGCACAACGCTCTGCGGTTGCTGGCGTTGTCGGGCAAGACGTTCATCGTTGATGAAGCCCATGCCTATGACCCCTACATGCAGGTGTTGTTGGGTCGGCTACTGAACTGGCTCGGGGCGTACGGGGTGCCGGTCGTTCTGTTGTCGGCGACGTTGCCCGCGTCGGTCAGCGACCGACTGATCAAGGAGTACCTGCAGGGTGCCGGTCACAAGTCGCGGGTCTTGAGCAGCCGGACGTTTCCGGCGCCCTATCCCGGTTGGCTGTATGTGGACGGGGAGAGCGGCCGGGCGACTGCGATTTCGTCCGCTCGTCAGGGTGAGCAGGCCCGGGCACGGGCCATGGAACTCGGTGTCGCGGTGGAACCGGTCGTCCACGGTTCGGGGGGTGGGGCCTGGGCTCGGCTGGGAGTTATCGAGCGGATCGTGACGCCGCTTTGCGGAGACGAGGGCGGCACCGCGCTCGTGGTGTGCAACACCGTGGGAGACGCGCAGGACACCTACCTCAGGCTCCGGGAGCGGTTCGACATGCGCTCCCATGACGAGGGTGGGAGCGTGCAGTTGCTGCATGCCCGTTTCCCCGGGGAGGTGCGCGAGGCCCGCACGCGGGAGGTGACCGAAGGGCTGGGGCGCGGGGGGCCGCGTCCGCTGCGCCGGATCGTCGTGGCCACCCAGGTCGTGGAGCAGTCACTCGATCTCGATGCGGACATCGTCATCAGCGACCTCGCTCCTTTGTCCCTGTTGCTGCAGCGGGCCGGACGGTGCTGGCGGCACGAGAATCACTGGGCCCGGCACGGCTATCCCGACGGTCGTGGCCGCCCGGCCTGGGCGAGTGGGCCGCGTCTTGTGGTGCTCGACCCGATCGCGGGCGGCGGCAGGGTACCGGAGCAGTGGGGTGAGGTGTATTCCGAGTACCTCTTGGCCACCACCTCAAAAGCTCTCGCCGGGATCGAGGGCGGGACCATCTCCATTCCGCGCGGTGTGCAGCCCCTGGTCGAGGCCGTGCATGGGGACAACGAGGATTTCGACTGGAACAGTCCGGGCGGCAGCGAGGTGAAAGTCTGGACGGCTCACAAGGGCAAAGAGGTGGCGGAACGCAGCATGGCCGGCCTCCTGGCCGTCCCGCGTGCGCGGAGCGTTTCCGCGTTGCACGATCTGCATGATCTGCCCGGTGAAGAGGATGAGTGGGAGGTGTCCACCAGGCTCGGCGCCGACTCGGTGCGGCTGTTGTGCGCGTACGTTCAACAGGACGGTCGAGTGACCTTGGACCTGGAGGGCGAGCACCTTCTGCCTGAGGCTGCGTCGGACGGCAGGTTTCCGGTCTCGTCCGTGCGGCAGGTGATGCGTCGCACCATTGCTATCCGCTCCGACTGGGTCAAGGAAGCAGACCCCGAGAGTGTCGCCCCGCCGAGGTCATGGACGGAGCACCCGATGCTCGGAGAGCTGTGTGTTCTTCACCAGCTTGTGCAGGGCGGGACCGCCCAGGCGATGAAGATCGGCGGCAAGACGCTTCGTCTGGACAAGGATCTCGGGCTTGTCCGTGAGTAACCGAGTTCCGTCGAGCGCCCCCACGTCGGTGGGGAAGGCGGAGGACTGAGCGCCCCTCCCTGCTCCTCGACTGAAACACCCCCGCTTCGGCAGGGGGGTGGCCCTCGAAGAGTGCCGAGGGCCATTTCGCGGAGATTATCGGGACAGGCGGCGGTGCGCCTCAGCAGTCCCCAGCAGCAAGGCGCTGCACGATGCGACCGTGGCCGGGTCAGGACGCATGCCGATCACGATCACGATGACGGCCACCACAAGCACCCAGGGTGCTGCAGCGATCCAGGGGACGGGAGGCGCCGATTGCAAGGTTATCCTCATGGCTGTGCCGCTCAATCCCGTTGTGAGATCGGCGTGTTGAGGAGGGTTGTAGCCCGCCCGAGACGGTGTGAGCAAGTCGATCTTCTTCGTCGTCACCCTTATATCCTTATTTCCCTCCTTAGTCTTCGACCTTCCAATTTCCCTCCTTAGTCTTCGACCTTCCAGGGAGTAGGTACGCACACGGTTCGGAGGTGCTCTACTGATCCTGCGTCCACCGGAAGTCGGTTCCACTGTCAGTGGTGGCTGCTTCAATGTCGGGACGCCGGAAGCAGGGCTTCTGGGGGACCGTGTTGTGCCCAAGTGCCGTCTGGAGCTGGGGCGTCGGAGGGGATGTTCGTGAGTGGGGGATTCGATCTGCGGGTCGAGCCGTGGATTCCTGTGCGTCTGCTGGCCGGTGAATCGGTGTGGGTGGGCCTGTGCGAGTTGTTCAGGCGAGCGCATGAGATCGAGGACTTGGAGGTTCCGGTGCCGCCAGCGGCGGCGGGCCTGTTGCGGGTTCTGGCACCGATCGCGGCGAGGATCGCCGCCGCCGATGACGACCGGCTCGACGATCCGGACGTTGCGGAGGACATCGACGACTGGTTCGATCTGCGCGAGCGGGTCCTGAAGGTCGGCCGGTTCGATCCGCGGGCGGTTGACGCCTACTTCGGCCGGGAGGACCTGGGACGCCGGTTCGATCTGTTCCATCCCGAACGGCCGTTCCTGCAGGATCCGCGGCTGCGTACGGAGTGTGTGGACCCGAAGGGGGCACCGAATCCGTCGGGAGTCAACAAGCTCGTGATGGGTCGCCCCACAGGAGTCAACGGGGCGGTACTGTTCGGGCATTTCACCGACACCACGCCCATGCCGGTACCGGCCGCCGAGGCCGCTTGGCACCTGATCTCACAGTTGTACTACGGGCCGTCGGGGCAGTGCACACCCCGACGGATCACCGCTGAGCGGGTCGGCAGCAGTGACGCGGCCCCGCTACGCAAGTCCGTTTCCTACTTCCCGTGGGGACCCGACCTGTTCACCACGCTGGTGCTGGCCGTGCCGAGCCCTCAGGCCGAAGCCGACTGGGAGGCGCAGGACGCGTGCCCGTGGGAAGGGGATCTCAACACCCCCCTGGAGCCGTTGCCGCCGATCACGTGGCCGGGCCGGATGCTGACCGGACGATTCCGTCATGCCGCGTTGCTCGTGCCCTCCGAGGACGGCCGGACGGTGACCGACGCCTACCTGACCTGGTCGACGCACGAGCCGCCGCAGAAGGTGCGTGACCCGTATCAGATCCTCGACCGACGCAAGGACGGGGATTTCCAGCCGCGGGAGGCTGACGGAGCTAGGGCCTTGTGGCGAGACCTCGACTCACTGCTTCTGAAAGACAGCCGTCAGGACGCCCGGCGCCCCCCGTCCCTCGAGCACCTGCCCGGGTGGCTGCTGCCGCGGCTGCGGGTGCGCGCCTACGGCTTCGACCAGGACGGGCAGCAGAAAGACAGCGTCTGGTTCCGGGCGACGAGTCCTCAGATCCTGCAGTGGCAGGAGGAGAACGACGCGGAGATGGCCTATTACGTCAAGCGCTGCCACGCCGCCGCGGAAAGAGCGGGTGACCGGCTGGACTTCGCGGCGAGAATGGCCTGGAAGATCGCCACCGACGCCGGTGTCGACCTCTCACCGAAGGCCAGGATCAAGCTGGACGCCCGCAGACCCGGCCCGTGGACATCTGCCGCGCTGACCCGTTACTGGCCGGCCGCAGAGAAGGAGTTCTGGCATCTGACCGATGCCGGCCTCGCCACGGACCGAGTCGACAAGCCGTTCGTCGACGCAGCTCTCGCCGCTCTCGACGACGCTATCGGCCAAGCCAACCGTGCGGACATCCGCGTAGCGCGCGCCCGTCATCGCGCCCGCAGCCTGATTCTCGCACTGCTGCAGACGCCCTCAGCCGACTAGAAGCATTCGGCTGTGCCCACGCTGACGCGGTCGGCGTTTCGTCAACCACCCCTTTCCCGTAGCACCAGGGATGTCTCATGACCGATTCCACACCGGCGGCGCCTGCTCCGCCGGTCTCCTCGCCCGTCCGCGTCTCGGACCGGTTCATCGCTTACGTGCACCAGGTGTGCGAGTCCAATCAGGCCCGTGCCGCCCTGCGGCGCGGACTCGGGCTGCCGGTGGAGCGGTGTAACCACATGCACCGTTACCTGGTGCCGTGGCTGCGCGACCACGACGATCCGCACCATGCCGATGTGCGGCGGGCGTACTACGCGGTGGCCTCGCTGATCGCCGCACGTCCCCGCTCGGCCCGCGACACCACGCCCGGCCACGGCGGGTCCCTCTCCTGGTACGAGCGGTCTAATCTGGGCGCTTCGCTCGGCCAGGCCGTCGCCGCGGGCGTGTTGAAGGAGAACTCCGCTGAAAGCGCTCTGCACCTGATGACCCGGCAGAGCAGTGACGCCGTGCACCCGGGGCTGCCCGCCCTCGTCCGCCAACTCCTGTTAGGCGGCGTCGCGGTCGACTGGGCGGTCCTCCTGGAGGACCTCGCCTGGTGGAACCGCAGCCGCGACCGCATCGCCACCCGCTGGCTCGAAAGCTACTTCCGCACCGCCGACGGCACGACCGATCCCGCCGGCTCTGACCCTGCCCAGGAGAACGACCGATGACCCTGTACCTGGACCTGAGCGCCCTGCAGTCGGTGCCCGCCGCCAACCTCAACCGTGACGACCTCGGCTCCCCCAAGCAAGTGCGCTACGGCAACGCCTTCCGCATCCGGGTCTCCAGCCAGTCCTGGAAGCGGGTCATCCGGCTCGGTGTCGAGCAGGATCTCGGGGAGCGGGCCGCCCGCACCCGACTGGTGCCAGCAAAGGTGCAGCGCACGCTTGAGAAAGCTGGCTGGCCCACGGAGCTGGCCGCGTTCGCCGGAGCGCAGGTCGCCGCGAGCGCCGGGAAGAAGGGTATCGGCACGGAGTCGGCCGGCCACACCTCGGTGCTGCTGTTCCTGCCGGAGGCGGCCATCGAAGAGCTGGCCACCGTGTGCGCCGAGCACCGCCAGGCCCTGGAGGCGACCCAGGGTAAGAAGAAGCCCGGCCAGGTCCTGCCGCCCGAGCGGATCGAGGAGATCCTCAAGCGACGCACCGCCTCCATCAGCCTGCTGGGCCGCATGCTCGCCGAACTCCCCAACGCAAACGTGGACGGGGCGGCCCAGGTCGCCCACGCGTTCACTACGCACGCCGCCGAGCCGCAGCGGGACTACTTCACCGCCGTCGACGACTGGCTGGGCGAAGCCGAAACCGGCAGCGGTCACCTCGATACCGCCGAGTTCAGCGCCGGCGTCTTCTACCGGTACGCGACCGTCAACATCGCCGACCTACTGAAGAACCTGGAAGGCGACGCCAAGGCCGCCCGAACCGTGCTCAGCTCCTTCGCCGAGCACTTCCTGCTCTCCCTGCCGCAGGCCAAGAAGAACAGCACCGCCCCGCACACCGTTCCGGACCTGGCCTACCTCGCCGTGCGGGAACACCGGCCGCTCTCCCTGGCCGCGGCCTTCGAGACCCCCGTCACCGGCGACCGGCACGGCGGCTTCTCCCAGCCCTCCCGCCAGGCCCTCGCCACCTACGCCGGCAACCTCAACCGCCTCCTCGGCAACCGCAACCGCCGCTTCCACGGCCACACCGTCATCGACCCCGCCGAGAAGTACACCGGCCTCGGCACCGCCCACGACTCTTTCGACCATTTGATCGACGCCACCGTCGAGGCTGCCGTGCCCGCCGCGCAGGACCAACAGTGAGCGGGCTCCTGCTCCGCCTGGCCGGACCTCTGCAGTCCTGGGGTGAACGCTCCGTGTTCACCCCAGTGCGGGACACCGCTCCCTTCCCGACCCGCTCCGCACTGATCGGCATGTTTGCCGCCGCCGAGGGAATCGGCCGCGACGAGGCAGACCCGGACCACTACAGGGACCTGCGGCTCACCGTGCGCGTGGACCGGCCCGGCCTCCGGATCGTCGACTACCACACCGTCGGCGGCGGATTCCCCAAGGACCGCACCGCCGCCACCAGCGGAGGCAGCAACAAAGGCGCCGCTGTCATCACCCGTCGGCACTACCTGTCCGACGCGGTGTTCGTCGTCGCCGTCACCGCAGCCGACGAAACCCTCACGCGCCTGGCGGACGCCCTGAGCCGCCCGCACTGGGCACCGTACCTGGGCCGCCGCTCCTGCGTCCCCGACGAGCCGTTCCTCCTGCGCCGCCACGTCGACGACCCCGAGGAAGAACTCCGCGCCCGCGTGCCGCTCAGCCGCACCGCACCGCGAGGCAAGGACGGCAACACTCAGGAAACCGGGACGATCACCGTGGAATTCCTCCACGAACAGCCACCCGGCGACGCGAACGAAGAGACTGCGCCGGCCGACGTGATCGACGTGAACGACATGCCGGTGAGCTTCGCCCAGCACAACCGCAGCCACACCGGCCGCCGCCTGCACCGCACCCTACTCCCGGTCCCCGGCTCCCTCGCAGGCTCCCCGGAGACCCTGATGCAGCGCCTGATCGACTACGTCCGCCTCGAGGAAAGCGCATGAACGACTACCCGGTGCTCGCACGCATCCGCCTCAACCCGCACAGCCGCGACGTGCAGCGCGACCTGCGCGACGCCACCCAGATGCACCGCACCGTCATGCGGATGGTCCCCGACGGCCTAGGCGACGCCCCCCGCCACAAGGCCGGGCTGCTGTACCGCCTGGACGAGACCGATACATCCAGCACCCTCCTCGTCCAGGCCACCAGCCTCGACACAGCCCGCTTGCCCACCGGATACGGCCAAGCCGACGTCAAAAGCCTCACTCCGATGTTCACCGCACTGCGCCAGGGACTCGGCATCCGCTACCGCATCGTCGTCAACCCGGCCAAACGGGAGCGGCTCTCCCTGGAGGAGAAGGACAAGCGAGGACCGATCGTGCCGCTCTCCGGCACGGACGCCGACCAATGGTGGCTGCGCCGCGCCGCCGAAGCCGGCCTCGACCTTCACGTCCTGGCCCCCACCAGCGTGGAACCGGCCCGCCCCCGCGGGCAAAACACACCCGGCATGCGGCACAGCCTCCTGCGTTATGACGGCACCGCCTCCGTTACAGATCCCGACGCCCTCCGCGACGCCGTCATCCGCGGCATCGGACGCGGCAAACCGTACGGCGCGGGCCTGCTCAGCCTCGCCCCGGCAACAACCACGTGAGCGCCCCACGACGGGGCGGCGACGCGCGAAGACGGCTGGCCGCCCCCACCCTGACCATGCTCCCCCGCGTCGCGGACTCACTGTCCTTCCTCTACCTCGACATGGTGCGCGTCGTGCAGGACGACACCGGAGTGTGTGCACAGATTCAGGTCGACGAACACCGCACCGACCTCGTCTACCTCCCCACGGCCGCCCTCTCCTGCCTGCTCCTCGGCCCAGGCGTATCCATCACCACCCCGGCCTTGACCACCCTCGCCCGCCACGGAACCAGCGTCGTCTGCGTCGGAGCCGGCGGCGTCCGCGCCTACGCGGGCATTCTCCCGGACTCCCTCACTACCCATTGGCTCGAACAACAGGTCGCAACGTGGGCCGACTCGACGCAGCGCCACGACATCGCGGTTCGCATGTACCAGATGCGCTTCAAGGACACCGACGTACCGCAATCCGTCACTCTCAACCAACTACGCGGTATGGAAGGCCAGCGCATGAAGGCCCTCTACAAACTCCTCGCCCAACAGCACGGCATCGGACGCTTCCGCCGCAACTACCGGCCCGACCAATGGGACAGCCAGGACCCCGTCAACCTCGCCCTCTCCGCCGCCAACACCTGCTTGTACGGCGTCGTCCACGCCGCCCTGCTCGCCCTCGGACTCTCACCGGCCCTCGGCTACGTCCACGCCGGCACCCAGCACGCCTTCGTCTACGACATTGCCGACCTCTACAAAGCCGACATCACACTCCCCCTCGCCTTCGCGCTCCACAGCTCCGAAAACCCCGAGCAGGAAGCCCGCCGCCGCTTCCGCGAGGACCTCCGGCTCCTGCGCCTCCTGCCCCGCATCGTTCAGGACGTCCAGACCCTGTTATCCCCGCCCCACGTCCACGCCACCACAGCCGACGACGACACCGACGAGGAACACTTCGAACGGCGTGACGTGAAGATGGTCCACCTCTGGGACCCCAAAACCGGAGCGCTCCCAGCAGGCGTCAACTACGCCGACGGAGGCGATTGATGCCCTCCATGGTAGTCATCGCCACTACTGCGGTCCCCGACCACCTGCGCGGCGCTCTCAGCCGATGGACCAGCGAGGTAGTACCCGGCATATTCGTCGGCAGCGTCTCCGCCCGCGTCCGCGACGAACTCTGGCACGCCGTCACCGAAGTCGTGGGCAACGGCGCCGCCGTCCTCGTCCACCCCGCCGCCACTGAACAGGGATACGCCATCCGCACCGCAGGGACGCGCCGCCGCGTCCCCGCCGACTTCGACGGCCTCACCCTGATCCGCATGACCGCCGCACCAAAGGTAAAGAAAATGCAAACCCCCTCTTAAAGCGCAGGTCAGGAAGAGTCCTCCCCGCCGACGTGGGGGTGATCCGCAGGCGCCGACCCTGCCGATGCGACGGGCCAGGTCCTCCCCGCCGACGTGGGGGTGATCCGGTCGCCGCGGGCTCCGTGCTGGCCTACCTCGCGTCCTCCCCGCCGACGTGGGGGTGATCCGACTCCGGTCCATGGCCGACCGGCTGGCCGGTGGTCCTCCCCGCCGACGTGGGGGTGATCCGTACGTCACGACGTCGCCCCGATCCACTCCAGCGTCCTCCCCGCCGACGTGGGGGTGATCCGCCTCCCAGTTCGGGCTCGCCTCCCGCCGTGAGGTCCTCCCCGCCGACGTGGGGGTGATCCGCCGCGGGCACTGCTCGCACCCCGCCGCACCACGTCCTCCCCGCCGACGTGGGGGTGATCCGATCGATCCGCGCGGCCCGGTCGATGGCTACGGGTCCTCCCCGCCGACGTGGGGGTGATCCGTTCGAGGAGCCCCCCGCCGAACTGACCTGGTAGTCCTCCCCGCCGACGTGGGGGTGATCCGACCCTCGCCTTCCCGGCCGGGGACCCGCGCGTGTCCTCCCCGCCGACGTGGGGGTGATCCGTTCTTCGCCTTCTGGTCTCCGTCCGCATCGCGGTCCTCCCCGCCGACGTGGGGGTGATCCGGTGAGTGGTGGACTGTCGAATACCGGGTGTCGGTCCTCCCCGCCGACGTGGGGGTGATCCGCCGTCTACCAGGACCGTTCGGGTAACGAGGTCGTCCTCCCCGCCGACGTGGGGGTGATCCGGCGGTCAAGTCCTTGGTCGAGGCCGGGGAGGTGTCCTCCCCGCCGACGTGGGGGTGATCCGTCCACCGTTCTGGCAAAGAGGGAGAAGCCGTGGTCCTCCCCGCCGACGTGGGGGTGATCCGCCGTCAAGAAACCTTGACCGATTGTCTCTTTCGTCCTCCCCGCCGACGTGGGGGTGATCCGCTGGGCTGGAGTTGCAGCAGCAGGTCTTGCAGGTCCTCCCCGCCGACGTGGGGGTGATCCGCTCATGTCGATGGCCCGCACGAAGAGGGACCTGTCCTCCCTGCCGACGTGGGGGTGATCCGAGGGCACCTCGGTGGTGGAAGTGCCGCCCAAGGTCCTCCCCGCCGACGTGGGGGTGATCCGCTCATCGATGCGCACAGCGAGCAGTTTCCTCCGTCCTCCCCGCCGACGTGGGGGTGATCCGCACCTCTGGCGCGGCACCGCTGTGACCGTCCGGTCCTCCCCGCCGACGTGGGGGTGATCCGCCCGCGGCGTTGGTGACGGTCGACTGCCCGGTGTCCTCCCCGCCGACGTGGGGGTGATCCGGCCCGCGACCAGGACGGAGAGGACGTCTCCGAGTCCTCCCCGCCGACGTGGGGGTGATCCGGAACTGTCGCCCCGCCTCGGCTGGGCCGTCCGGTCCTCCCCGCCGACGTGGGGGTGATCCGCCGCTCGCGCAGGGACGGCAGCGGAGACGTCCGTCCTCCCCGCCGACGTGGGGGTGATCCTGGTACCTGGTGCCGCCGGGCCTCGCCATCGCCGTCCTCCCCGCCGACGTGGGGGTGATCCGGAATGCGCTA